>JADFZP010000458.1 GCA_015232485.1 Alphaproteobacteria bacterium | reverse complement strand
GTACCCGTCCGGTGAAGGCCACCTACCGTGCGCCCGCGTGATCTGGCGTAATCCGCACCGGTGCAAGCACCGTGGTTTGCACCGGTGCGGGAGGATATGCCATGGGGCAAGTCGATATTCTGTCCGGTCCCGAGCGGCGCCGACGCTGGAGCGAGGGCGAGCGACGGTCGATTGTCGCTGCGGCGTTCGCCCCTGGGGCGGTGGTCAGGGATGTGGCGCGGCAGGCCGATGTCTGCCCGAGCCTGATCTACCGCTGGCGACGAGACCTGCGCATGGCGTCGCCCGGATTTGCGCCGGTGATGGTGATGCCCGACGAGGCGGTTGCCGCCGCGGTCCCCGTCACGACGGGGATGGCGGTGATGGAGGTCGAGTTTTCCGACCTGCGGGTCCGGATACCGGCTTCGACGCCGCCGGAGCTGGCGGCGGCCGTGATGAAGGCGCTCGGCCGATGATCCCGGTGCCGAGCAACGTGCGGGTCTGGCTGGCGGTGGGACGGACCGACATGCGCCGCGGCATGAATGGGCTGGCGCTGCTGGTTCAGCAGGGGCTCGGGCGTGATCCCCATGCCGGCGACCTTTTCGCCTTTCGCGGGCGGCGGGGCGATCTCTTGAAGATCATCTGGCATGACGGGATCGGGATGTCGCTGTACGCCAAACGACTGGAGCGCGGCCGGTTCATCTGGCCGTCGCCGGCCGATGGAATCGTGGCGATCACCTCGGCGCAATTGGCCTACATGCTGGACGGCATCGACTGGCGCAATCCGCAGTCGACCTGGCGGCCGGCCGCCGCCGGCTGAGGCTCCATCGGACAATCTGATGATGCCGGATTCAATCAACAAATTCAAGCTGATGCGCAATTTTTCCGGAGACGTTTCCGCCGCCGCCGGGGCAAAATGGCGGCATGGATACCGAGCTGGCCAGTCTTCCCGATGACGTTGCCGCGCTAAAGGCGCTGGTTCTCGCCGGGCGTTCCCTGGCGCGTGAATGGGAAGCGCGCGCTTCGGGCGCGGAGGCGATGGTTGTCCATCTCAAGCTCGAGATCGCCAAGCTGAAGCGCGACAAGTATGGCCAATCGGCGGAGCGGGCCAAGCTGCTCGACCAGTTGGAGCTTCAACTGGAAGAGCTGGAAGCGACCGCCACCGAGGACGAATGCGCCGCCGAAGCGGCGGCGGCGGCGGCCGGTCAGGACACCAGCGCGGTGCGAAGCTTCAACCGCAAAAAGCCGGTCCGGGGGCCGCTTCCGGCCCATCTGCCGCGCGAGCGGGTGGTCCTGCCGGGACCGGGCGAATGCCCGTGCTGCCGGGGCAAGCTGGTCAAGATCGGCGAAGACATCACCGAGACGCTGGAGGTGGTGCCGCGGCGGTGGAAGGTGATCCAGACGGTGCGCGAGAAATTCAGCTGCCGCTCCTGCGAGACGATCACCCAGCCGCCGGCGCCGTTCCATCCGATCGCCCGCGGCCGGGCCGGCGCCGGCCTGCTGGCGATGGTGCTCTACGGCAAATTCGGCAATCACTTGCCGCTCAACCGCCAGAGCGACGATTTCGCCCGCGAGGGCATCGCGCTGGACACCTCGACCTTGGCCGATTGGATCGGCGCCGCCTCCGCCACCCTGAGCCCGCTGGTCGAGATGATCCGCCGCCATGTGCTCGCGGCCGAGCGCGTCCATGGCGACGACACCACGGTGCCGGTGCTGGCCAAGACGAAGACGGTCACCGGCCGGATATGGACCTATGTCCGCGACGACCGTCCGTTCGGCGGGCCAGCGCCGCCGGCCGCCGTCTTCCACTACTCCCGCAGTCGGGAGGGCGAGCATCCGACCCGGCATCTGGCCGGCTATGCCGGGATTCTCCAGGCCGACGCCTATGCCGGATACACCGACCTGTACGATGCGAAGCGACGGCCAGGTCCGATCACCGAGGCGGGGTGCTGGGCTCATTCCAGGCGCAAGTTCTTCGTCCTCGCCGACGTGGCCAAGCGCGTCGCCTCGGCCAAGCCGATCGCGCCGCTGGCGGTCGAGGCGGTGCGGCGGATCGACGCCGTCTTCGATATCGAACGGGGGATCAACGGCTTGGCAGCCGCGGAGCGGCTGGCTCGACGGCGATCGGACGCCCGGCCGCTGGTCGAAGATCTGGAAGCCTGGATGCGCGCGCGACGATCCCGATTGTCCCGTCACAACGACGTGGCCAAGGCCATGGACTACATGCTGAAGCGCTGGCCCGCCTTCACCCGCTTCCTCGAGGACGGCAGGATCTGCCTCACCAACAATGCCGCCGAGCGAGCGCTGAGGGGAATTGCCGTTGGAAGAAAGGCATGGCTCTTCGCCGGATCCGACCGTGGCGGCGAGCGGGCGGCAACCGTCTACACCCTCATCGCCACCGCCAGACTCAACGACGTCGATCCCGAAGTCTGGCTCGCCGACGTGTTGCGCCGCATCGCCGACCACCCGGCCAGCCGGCTCGACGAGCTGTTGCCCTGGAACTGGCGGAAGGGCGCCGCCTCGGCGGTGGCCGCGTAAACACCACACACCCCGTGGCCTTCACCGGACGGGTACCAATCTCGGTAGCGGGTTGTCGGCATAACCCCCGTAGCGGAGCAGTGTCAGCTTGCCCGACCCGATGTGGATTTTGAGGACGTCTGCGGTATCAACGGTTCCGTAGAGCTTCTCCGCGCAGCCTATATAGGCCCGCAGCGGCGCAGGAAGCCTGTTGGCGACGCGGGCGTCGAGGAGCAGCGAGTGGTCGCCATCGAGATACCCGAGGCCTGCAGCCGCCGCCTGCCGGCAGGCCTCGGCGATGGTCTCAGGCTTGCCGACCGAGAAAAGCAGACTCTGGCCGGCATCCTCGGCGTTCTTCAGGGAGCCGAAGAACGCCTTCACGTCCCGTTGGAGCTCAGGCGGCAACTCTCCGTATGCCTGTCTCCTGCTGAATAGGTTGAGCGCGAAGTAGACGGTGAGGTCGGAAGTTCTCGCTTCCCTCGCCCTTTCCATCTCGGCGGGATCGCCAAGGAGCCTTTCGGCCATCCCGAAGGCCTTCTTCACCGTCCCCACCTCGTCGGCCAAGGTGGTCGCCAATCCGGCGGGCAGTTCCTCCTCAGCAGGCAGGCGCCCCAAGTTGAGACACACCCGCCAGAGCACGGCGAGCGTGTTGCGGTGGCGCTCCGCGACCGAAGGCCGTAGCTGCCTCGGGACGCGTTCCGGCTTCGGCGGGCGATTCCGCGGCGGCGGAGCCGCCCTGATGAGCGGCGAGAGCTCGCGGGCCTGTCTTAGCCTCCGCGCCAGATAATGCTGTTCCTCGACCTTGTCCCTG
>JADFZP010000457.1 GCA_015232485.1 Alphaproteobacteria bacterium | reverse complement strand
CCCGCCGTTTCCGGCAGAGGGCCAGATGCTTTCGCAGTTTTTGCAGTACTTGTTCTCGGGCGTGACGGTCGGCGCCATCTACGCGCTGGCCGGCCTGGGCTTTTCGATCATCTACAATTCCAGCCATGTGATCAATTTCGCCCAGGGCGAATTCATCATGATCGGCGGCATGGCGACCGTCTCGCTGGTCGCGCTGGGGCTGCCCTTGTGGCTGGCCATCCCGCTGGCCGTGCTGGCCGCCATGGCGGTGGGCGTGCTGCTCGAGAAGCTGGCCGTCGAGCCGGCGCGCGACGCCTCGGTCACCACGCTGATCATCATCACGATCGGCGCCTCGATCTTCCTGCGCGGGGTCGCCCAGGTCGTGTGGGACAAGGATTTCCACTCGCTGCCGGCCTTCTCGGGCGAAGACCCGCTGCACGTGCTGGGCGCCACCCTGCTGCCGCAAAGCCTGTGGGTGCTGGGCGTCACGCTGGCGGTGATCGTCGCCCTGGCGTGGTTCTTCGGCCGCACCCTGCACGGCAAGGCGATGCTGGCCACCTCGTATAATCGACTGGCCGCGCAACTGGTCGGCGTCGACGTCAAGCGGGTCCTGATGATCAGCTTCGCGCTTTCGGCCATGCTGGGCGCGATCGGCGGCATCGTGGTGGCGCCGATCACCTTCACCTCGTCCGAGGCGGGCATCATGCTGGGCCTCAAGGGCTTTTCGGCGGCGGTGCTGGGCGGGCTGGGCAACGGGATGGGCGCCATCATCGGCGGGCTGATCGTCGGCGTCGCCGAGGCGATGGGGGCGGGCTATCTGTCCTCGGCCTACAAGGACGCCATCGCCTTCGTGATCATCCTGTTCGTGCTGTTCTTCATGCCCAATGGCCTGTTCGGCCGGGGCGGCACCGAGCGGGTCTAGCGATGTCCCTCACCCCCCGTCGGGCCGGCATGCTGGCGCTGTTCGCCGTGATCGTGGCGCTGCCGCTGGCCCTGCCCAACACCTATTACTACGACGTGGCGATCCTGGCCGGCTTCAACGCCATCGTCTGCGTCGGGCTCAATCTGCTGATCGGCTATGCCGGGCAGATCAGCCTGGGGCATGCCGGGTTTTTCGGGCTGGGCGCCTACGCCTCGGCCATCCTGACGACGCGCTTGGGCTGGCCGCCGCTGGCCGCGCTGGTCGCCGGGGCGGCGGGGTGCTGGCCTTCGTGGTGGCGCGGCCGATCCTGCGGCTCAAGGGCCATTATCTGGCGATGGCCACGCTGGGCGTGGGCATCATCATCTCGATCGTCTTGAACACCGAGGATTGGCTGACCGGCGGTCCCGACGGGCTGTCGACCGGGCCGTTCACCCTGGGGCCGCTGACCCTGGACGGCGAGCGGACTTGGTATTGGGTGGTCGGCGCGCTGCTGCTGGCCGCCGTGTGGCTGTCCCATAATCTGGTGGAATCCCCGGTCGGGCGGGCCTTGCGCGCGGTGCACGGCTCGGAGGTCGGCTCGCAGGTGGTGGGCGTCGACACCACCCGCTACAAGGTGCTGGTCTTCGTGGTCTCGGCGGTGTTCGCCTCGGTGGTGGGCAGCCTGTTCGCCCATTACGCCGGCATGGTCACGCCAAGCCGGGCCGGCTTCTTCCACTCGATCGAACTGGTCACCATGGTGGTGTTCGGCGGCATGGCCTCGACCTTCGGCGCGGTGATCGGCGCGGTGGCGCTGACCGCGCTGCCGCAGGTGCTGACCGCCTTCGACGATTACGAGGCGATGGTGTTCGGCGGCGTCATGATGGGCACCATGATCTTCATGCCCAAGGGCCTGCTGCCCACCCTGATCGCCCTGCTGCGGCGGAGGGCCGGGTCATGACGCTGCTGCGCGTCGAGCGGCTGTCGCGCGAATTCGGCGGGGTTCACGCGATCGAGGACCTCAGCTTCGCGATCAATCCCGGCACCATCCATTCGATCATCGGCCCCAACGGGGCGGGCAAGACGACGCTGCTGAACCTGATCACCGGCATCTACACCCCCAGTTCGGGGCGCATCTTCCTGATGGACCAGGACATCGGCGGCTTGGCGCCGCATGCCCTGGCGGCGCGCGGCATGTCGCGCACCTTCCAGAATTTGCAGATCTTCTTCAACATGACGGCGCTGGAGAACGTGCTGGTCGGGCGGCATCTGCATCTCGACCGCCGCTTCCTGCCCTCGCTGCTGGGCTTCCGCTCGATATCGCGGGGCGACGCCGTGGCGCGCGAGACCTGCCGCGAACTGATGGAGTTCGTGGGCCTGGGCAAATACCTGACCACCGACGCCGCCTCGATGCCCTATGGCGCGCTGAAGCGGCTGGAGATCGCCCGCGCCCTGGCCGCCGAGCCCAAGCTGCTGCTGCTCGACGAGCCGGCGGCCGGCCTCAACCACACCGAAAGCCGCGAAATCGACGAGGTGATCCGCCGCATCGCCCAGCAAGGCGTGACGGTGGTGCTGGTCGAGCACGACATGAAGATGGTGATGGGCATTTCCGACCACATCCTGGCGCTGGACTATGGCCGCAAGCTGGCCGAGGGCACCCCGGCCCAGGTGCGCGCCAACCCCGACGTGGTGGCGGCCTATCTTGGCGCGGCGGTGTAGAATGCTGGAAATCCACGCCCTCGACAGTCATTACGGCCGCATCCAGGCGCTGCGCGGCATCGAACTGAAGATCGCCGAGGGCGAGCTGGTCGCCCTGGTCGGCGCCAATGGGGCGGGCAAGACCACGCTGCTGCGCGCCATCTCGGGGGTGCAGCCGGTCACCGGCGGCGGCATCGTCTTCGAGGGCCAAGACATCACCCGCCTGTCGCCCTCGCGCCGCGTCGCCCAAGGCATCCTGCAAGTGCCCGAGGGCCGCCAGGTGTTCGGGCCGCTGCCGGTCGAGGACAATCTGCGCCTGGGCGCCTACCGCCGCCGCGGCCCCGACGTCGAGGCCGATCTGCGCCGCATGTACGAGATGTTTCCCATCCTCGAACAAAAGCGCCGCCAACCGGCCGGCACCCTGTCGGGCGGCCAGCAACAAATGCTGGCCCTGTCGCGCGCCCTGATGGGCCATCCCCGCCTGTTGCTGCTCGATGAGCCGAGCATGGGCCTGGCCCCCCTGCTGGTCGCCGAAATCTTCGCGGCCATCCAACGCCTGAAGGCCGCCGGCACCACCATCTTCCTGGTCGAACAAAACGCCCACGCCGCCCTGGCCATCGCCGACCGCGGCTATGTCCTGGAAACCGGCATCGTGGTGCTGTCCGACACCGGCCCGGCGCTGCTCGCCGACGACCGGGTCAAGGAAGCGTATCTGGGGGTTTGAGGGTGAC
>JADFZP010000456.1 GCA_015232485.1 Alphaproteobacteria bacterium | reverse complement strand
CCTGGGCCATCTGGTGCGGATGGGCTCGCTGCACCTGCACGAGGCACTGCTGCGCCGGGACGAGGGGCGCAGGGCGGCGCGCGGCCCCGACCCCGACCTTAGCCGGGGCGAGCGCGAATGCCTGCTGTGGGCGGCGCGCGGCAAGTCGGCCTGGGACGTGGCCGGCATTCTCGGGCTGTCCGAGGACGACGTCCATTGCCACGGCCGCAGCGCGATGGCCAAAATGGGGGTGGCCACCAGGGCTCAAGCGATGGCGCGCGCCATCGCCAGCGCGCAGATTGTTCCTTGAGGGAACACTGATCAATCGCTACGCTATGCCGAACGGCATGCCGACTCGGTCGGTCAGGGAGAATTCATGGCCTTTGGCGATGTTTTGAGGGCCGGCGTCGTGGTCGCCGCGATGCTGAGCGCATTCGCGTCGTCGTCCCGTGCGGCCGACATCGCCCCGGTCGAAATCGCCGTGCTGCCCTATTTCAGCGCGCGCACCCTGTTCCAGCAGTTCGAGCCGCTCAGGTCGTTCATCGAGACCAAGCTCGGACGGCCGACCTACCTGCAAACGGCGCCCGACTACCAGTCCTTCGTCCGGCGCACCCAGCGGGGTGAGTTCGGTTTCGTGCTCACCGGTTCGCACCTCGCCCGGCTGGCCCAGGTCGAAGCCGGCTACCAGCCGCTGGCGCAATGGAAATCCGCCCTGCGTGGCCTCTTCGTGGTCCGAGACGCGTGCGACTGCGCCACGCTGGGCGATCTGCGCGGACGCTCGGTGGCGACGCCCGACCGGCTGGCGGTGACCACCATGCTGGGCGACGAGGCGTTGCGCGGCGCGGGGCTGAATCCCGGCGTCGACGTCACCTTCAATCCGCAGTTGTCGCACAACGCCGCCTTGCTGTCGGTGTTGCGGGGCGAGGACGCGGCGGCCCTGGTGTGGAGCAAGGCCATGGTCACCGTGGACTCCGAAACCCGCGCCGGCTTTCGCGAACTGGCGGAAACGGCCGAGTTGCCGATCGCCTCGGTGTTCATGGCCGGGCCCGCTTCGCCACCCGCCGATGTCGAGGCGTTGCGCGCCGCCCTGCTTGAATTCGCCGGCACCCCGGCCGGGCGGGCCTTCCTGGAAACGAGCGGCTATGAGGGAATCATCCCGGTGATGGCCGACGAACTGGGCGGCCTCGACCGGTACCTGCCCGCCACCCGCGCCGCGATGGGCGACCGATGAGGGACCGTTCCTGGTCGATCGTCGCCAAGCTGGTGCTGGCCGGCATCGCGGTGGAAGTGGTCATGCTGACCCTTTTGCTGTTCTTCAACATCCGCACCATGGACCGCCAACTCGCCGGCCAGTTGGACACCCGCTTGGCCGAGGTCCGCCAACTGCTCGACGCCTCCCTGGCCGTGCCGCTGGTGCAGCGCGATTTCGGCACCCTGCAGGACGTGCTCGACGCGCTGCGCCGCGACAAGGGCATCGAATACCTCGTCCTGGTGGACCACGCCGGCCGCGAGATGGCCCGCAGCGCTTGGCCGGCCCCGACCGGCGAGCGTTATGACACCGAGGTGGCGATCACCATCGCCGGGCGCGTTTATGGAACGTTGCGGCTGGGCGTCTCGACGGCCTTTTTCGTCGAGGCGCGGCGCTCGCTGCTGACCACCGGGGCGCTGATCGCGGCGATCGAGGTATTGCTGTCGACCCTGATCCTCTCGGGCATCGGCTATTGGCTGACGCGGCGCCTGCGCGCCGTCGCCAGCACCGCCGAAGCCCTGGCGGCGGGGGATCTGACGGCGCGCGTCGAGGGCGCGACCGGCGGCGACGAGATCGACCGGCTGGGCCGCGGCTTCAACGTCATGGCCGACCGGCTGGGCGACCGCCTGCGCGACTTGCGCGAGGCCGGCGAGGCCCTGCGCGAGCGCGAGGACGACATGCGCTCGGTTCTCGACAACCTTCCCTCGATGATCGGCTATTGGGACAAAGACCTGCGCAACCGCTTCGGCAACCATGCCTATGCCACATGGTTCGGCATCGACCCGGCCGGGATGGCCGGCAAGCACATCCGCGAGATCATCGGCGAAGAGCGCTACCGCCTGAACATGCCCTATATCGACGGCGCCTTGCGCGGCGAGCCGCAACTTTTCGAGCGGGCCATTCCGGCGCCCGACGGCCGCCTCCGCCATTCGCTGGCCCACTACATTCCGGACGTGGTGGATGGCGCGGTTGCTTCGTCCTGGTCTCCGACATCACGGCGGTCAAAGAGGCCGAGCGGGCGGTGATGGAGAGCAACGCGCGTTACGACGAGCTGGCGCGCTGCATCGCGGTCGGCGTCTACGTCTTCCGCATCCGCGCCGATGGCGGGATGGGCTACGATTACGTCAGCCCGCGCTTTTGCGAGATGCTGGACGTCGAGGCCGAGGCCGTATTGGCCGACAAGGACGTGGCGACGGCCGCCATCCACCCCGACGACCGCGACGGCCTCGCCCAGGCCGGTCGCGACGCCGCCGCGAAGCGCGAGCCGATCCGTTGGGAGGGGCGCGGCGTGGTGCGCGGCGAGGCCCGCTGGTTTCGCATCGAATCGTCGCCGACCGCGCTGCCCGATGGCGATCTGCGGTTCAACGGGGTGCTCATCGACATCACCGAGCGCAAGGGGCTGGAGGAGGCGCTGCTGCGCTCGAACGCAGACCTCAAGCAGTTCGCCTATGTCGCGTCGCACGACCTCCAGACGCCGCTGCGCACCGTGGTCAGCTATCTGCAACTGCTCGAACGCCGACACGGCGCCGCGCTGGACCAGGACGGGCGGGACTTCATCGGCTTCGCGGTCGGCGGCGCCAAGCACATGACCCGGCTGATCCACGACCTGCTCGAGTATTCGCGGGTCGATAGCAAGGCCAAGGAGATGGAGCCGGTCGGCATGGAACTCGTGTTCGCCGACGCGATCGAGGGTCTCGCTTCGACGATCGACGAATGCGGCGCCAAAATCATCGTGCCGCCGTCGCTCCCGATTGTGATGGGCGACGAGATCCAGCTTGTTCAACTTATCCAGAATCTGATCGGCAACGCGCTGAAATACCGGAAACCCGACCACTCCCCGGTGGTCCGCGTCGAGGTCGGCGAAAGTGGCCGGTTCCACGTCTTCACCATCGAAGACAACGGCATCGGCATCGAGCCGGCCTATTTCGAGCGCATCTTCCAGATCTTCCAGCGCCTTCACACCGCCGCCGCCTACGAAGGCACCGGCATCGGCCTGGCCGTCTGCAAACGCGTCGTCGAACGCCACGGCGGCGGCATCTGGGTCGAGTCCAAGCCCGGCGAGGGCAGCACCTTCGGCTTCACC
>JADFZP010000455.1 GCA_015232485.1 Alphaproteobacteria bacterium | reverse complement strand
CGTTCGGTACGCTTGGCCATGATCAAGAGTTTCGCCGACAAGCGCACCGCGGCCATCTTCGCCGGTTATGGGGTCAGGGGATTGCCGGTGGAGATCCAGAAGCGGGCGCGGGCGAAGCTGCTGGCGATCGATGCGGCGGTCCACCTTGACGATCTGCGGATTCCGCCCGGCAACCGGCTGGAAACACTGCGCGGCGACAGGGAAGGGCAGCACAGCATCCGCGTCAACGACCAGTGGCGTATCTGCCTCACGTGGCGTGACGAGGATGCCTGGGACGTCGAGATCATCGACTACCATTAGGAGCGAGACATGAGCATCAGGCGTGAACACGTCGACAACCAGCGGGTGGACTTCTCCGACGTCGCCACCGGCGGACGGCTGCCGCCGGTCCATCCCGGCGAGATCCTGCGCGAAGAGTTCCTGAAGCCCTTGGGCCTCAGCGTCTATGAACTTGCCAACGCGCTTCACGTGCCGCGTTCGCGGGCCAACGACATCGTGCGTGGGCGGCGGGGAATCACCACCGACACCGCCCTTCGCTTGGCCCGCTATTTCGGGACGACCGCGGCGTTCTGGATCAACCTTCAGGCTCGTCACGACCTTGAGGTCGCCGACCGGGACCTGCGCGAGCACATCGAACGGGAGGTTGCGCCGCGGGCGGCATAGCCGATTACGCCGGGGCCAAGCGGACCCAGCCGTCGCGCGGCGGCGCTGCGTTCAGCCCACCGCGCTTACATGGCCCGTCAGCCGGCCAGCTTCTTGAGGATCCGGTCGAAGCGGGCGCCCGCCAGGTGGACGTGGTCGAGCACGTTCAGATCGAGTTCGCTGTCGGCTTCGGCATCGTCGTCGGTCGGCGCGACCACGCCATATCCCAGGCGGTGGACGGTTCCGCGCAGCCGGTCCGCCAGGAAGGTCGCGATGGCCTTGTAGAACCGCGCCGCGAACGCGCCGTCGTCGCGAAGCTTGGCATCCATGGTGACGCGCGGAACCGCAAGGACCTGGCAGTCGGTGGCGGCGGTCACCGTGGCCGAGGGGGGCCGCGCGTCGACCAGCGACATCTCGCCGACGATCTCGCCGGTGCGCAGGACGGCGATCTCGCCGATCGCTTGCACCGACACGGCCATCCGGCCGTCGAGCAGGATGTAGATGGCGTCCACCGCCGCGCCCTCGCGGATCAGGTGGGAGCCCGCCGCGACCCGCTCGCGGCGGCCGGCGCCGGCCAGCCACTCGACGTCCTCGTCGGTGAGTTGGCCCAGGATGAACAACACCTTGCGCATGGGTTCCTCACATCATCTGGCGCCGGGCCAAGGTGGCGAACAAGCCGCCACGGGCCAGCAATTCGGTGCAGGTTCCGGTTTCGACCACGCGGCCTTCGTCGAGGACGAGGACACGGTCGGCGGCGGCCACGGTCGATAGCCGGTGGGCGATGACGACGCGCGACACCGCCAGCCGGTTCAGGCTTTCCGTGACGCTCGCCTGCGTCTGATTGTCCAACGCGCTGGTCGCCTCGTCGAAGAACAGGATGCGCGGGCGCGCCGCCACCGCCCTGGCGATCAGCAGGCGCTGGACCTGCCCGCCCGACAACGAGCCGCCTTCGGTGAGATAGGTGTGCATGGCCATCGGCATGGCGCGGATGTCGTCGGCGATGCCGGCGACGCGCGAAGCCTCCCACGCCTCGTCCAGCGTGCAATCCGAGGCGCCGCGAATGTTCTCCAGGATGCTGCCCGGCATCAGACGGCCGGACTGCAACACCACGCCGATCTGACGGCGGACCGCCACCGTGTCCAATTGTCCGAGATCGTGGCCATCGTAGAAGATGCCGCCCGTCTCGGCCTTCTCGAAGCCGAGCAGAAGCCGGATCAGAGTCGATTTGCCACATCCCGACGGCCCCACGATGGCCACGAACTCGCCGGGCCTCACCCGCAGGCTCAAGGCGTTCAGCGCCCAGGGCAGGTCCGGGCCATAGCGGAAGGACAGATTGCTCACCTCGATGTCGCCGGTGAGGTGACCGGGCGCGGCGCGTTGCTCGAAGGATTCGGGCAGCGCGTCGAGAATCGGCGCCGCCCGCCGCAGCAGCGGCATCACCGCGAAACATTCGACCACCGCCTGGGCAAGCTGCGTCGCCGCGCCCTGGAACATCGCGAACGCGGCGACGAAGGCCAGGAACGAGCCGGTGCCGACCGCCTCGCCCGACAGCGTCATGACGGCGAAAATGATCGCCATGCCAAGCGTCTCGTACACCGCCAGGAACACCGCGAAGCGGTTGGAGGAGGCGGTGGCGCGCACCAGCCGGGCACGCAGCGCGCCGAATTTGACGCCCCAATGCGCGAAGGCGCGATCCTCGGCGCCGGCCACCCGCAGCTTGGGCACCGCCGAGACGATCTGATTGACCATGTTGGCCGTGGTTCCCGCCAAGGCCTCGCCTTCGGTCATCGCCTCGATCTGCGCCAATCCGGTGGCCAGCGCGGCGCCCGCGAGAACGACCGTCATCACGACGACCGAGACCGCCGATGGCGGGTGATAGGCGAACAAGAGCAAAAGGCCCAACACCGAGAACATCCCCGCCAGCAGGGACGACAGCACGAGCCCGGTCAAGGTGCGCCGCACGGCGTCGATCGACAGCGTCCGAACGGCCAGGTCGCCCGATCCGAAATCGGCGAAGAAGCTGGCGGGCAATCGCAGCAGGCGGTCGATCACGGCGCTTTGCAGCAGCCCGCCCATGCGGCCCTCGACTCGCAGCAGGGCGACCTCGCCCGAGACCTTGGCCACCGCGCCGACCAGGGCGAGAACCGCCAGCGCCAGCCCGAGCTGCACCAGTTCGGACTTCAGATGCCCTGGAATGAGGTCGTCGAAGACGAAGCCGGTCGCGACCGGCCCGGCCAGACCCGCCGCGCCGACCACCAAGCCGGCGAAAAGGGCGGCCAGCATGTCGCGGCGGCACCGTCTCAATCCGAACGACAGCAGGTCGGCGGCGTTCATCGCGCGGTGCGGCAGCGGGGGCAGCGGCACCCAGGCTTGCGGTCCCAGTTCGGCGGCCGCCGCCTCGCTCAAAGCGGTGGTGTCGCCGGTCGGATCGATCACGGCGCCGCCGCGCGCGCCGCTTAGTACGGCGAGGGGCCGCTGGTCGGCGCCGATGGTGACGAAGGCGCCGAGATCGTCCTCCCACCAGCGCCCGCGCAGCATGATCGGCCGTATGCGGATGCGGGCGGTCCGCGCCAATTGTTCGATGGTGGGCGGACGGTCGTCCTGGCGGCGGCGCGCCAGATCGGGGATCGTCACATCGATCCCGGCGGCGCGGCAGGCGTGGCGCAGGGCCGCGGCGAGGGCGTTCGAC
>JADFZP010000454.1 GCA_015232485.1 Alphaproteobacteria bacterium | reverse complement strand
CTCGCCGGCCAAGCCGCGCATCATGTCGGCGAGCAGCCGGGCCACCACCCTGGGCCGCCCGGCGGCCACGCCCGCAGCCGCCGTCATCGGCAGCATCGGCAGGCGCCGCACCCAGTCGCGAACCGGCCGGGCGAAGTCGTGCAGGGTTTCGCGCTTTCGGTAAGGCGCCAGATGGTACAGGCGGATGTCGGCCCCCAACTGGCGGAACTTGACGAGGTCGCGCAGCACGAAGGTTTCCGAGGTTTTCGGGAACTCGCTGACGATCACCGCGAGACGCATCGGCTACTCCCTCTTGACGGGATCGGCCTGCATGGCGCGCGCCAAGGCGCCCGCCAGCCCAGCCAGGATCCAGGTGAACTTGGCGTATTGGTGAGGCATGAACAGGCTGCCCAGAAGATAGGCCAGCGCTCCGTGGTAGATGGCGGCCGCGAAGGCGCCGTCGACCGTCTCGCCCGGCCGCCCGGCCAGCCGGCGCAGGCGGAGCAGTCCGCTGCCCAGCAGGGCGAGGAAAAGCGCCAAGCCGACCAGCCCCATCTCCGAGGCGACTCCGAGATACATATTGTGCAGGTGCCGCGCGAACATCGTGCGGCCCGGAATGTAGCGGTATTCCTGGTCGACATAGTGGTAGTGGAAGTTGGCCGGCCCGGCGCCCAGCAGGGGATTGTCGGCCAGCAGATCGAGGCCGATCAGGTTGTAGCCCAGCCGGCGCCACAGGGTATAATCGCTGCTGAAATTGGTGAGGGTGGCCAGCCGGTCCCAATAGGTCTCGGGCACGATCGGCAGCATCGCCACGGCCATCGCCAACAGCCCCGCCATGGCCAGCGGGAAGCCGCGCCGCGCGCGATGGCGCCAAGCCAGCAGCAGCCCGACCAGCAGGATGCACAGCGCCGCGCTGCGGGCGTAGGACAGCACCGAGGCGGCCAGCCCCAGCGCCGCCGCGGCGCCGGTGAACAGCCGGTATTGGGGCGATTCCAGCGCCAGCACCAGCGCCATCACGGTGCCCGAGGCGATCATGATGGCCGCCGTCGTCGGATTGTAGTCCGAGGCGCCGGCCGAGCGCGCGATGCCCTCCCAGGCGGCGTTGACCGCGGCGCCCTCGTTGGACAGCAGCCGCACCCCCAACACGCTGTCGGCGACCAGCACGGTGCTGGTGAACATGGTGGCGGCGACCAGCGCCAGCACCATCAGCCGCGCCTGCGCGACGGTCTGAACGATGCGCACGATCAGCGGCACCAGCAACATCATGCCGGCCAACCGGCCCATCGCCTCGAGCGCCGTGTCGCGATGATCGGCGAACAGGGTGCTGACCAGGCACCACAGGGCGAAGGCCAGGGTCCAACGCACCACCGGGTCGTCGGGACCAAGCCGCCGCTCGCGCGCCTCGCGCGGGAACTCGAAAACCAGCGCCGCCAGCGTGGCCAGGGTCAGCGCCATGCTGGCCGACAACGGCAGTCCGCGAAACAGCAGATTGGCCAAGGCGTCGGTCGGCACGAAGAACACCAACAGCAGCAACGGCCGCATCGGGTCGAGCAGCATGAAGCCGGCCACCGCCATCGCCGGCCCGAGGGCCAGCGCCTTGGCGAAGCCCATCGCGCCGACCACCATCGGCATCAAGGCCCCCACCCCCGAGCAGCCCAGGGCCAGCGCGAGGCGCGCCGTTCGCGTCATCGCCGGACCAGCCGCCGGGGCGTGAACCGCATGGCCTTGCGCAACAGCCCCAAGGCCAGCAGCGGGAAGTACCAATAGAGATTGCCCTGGAACACCCGGATCGCCGCCCACAGGGCCAGCGCCTCGATCGCCGGCCAGCGGAAGCCGATGATCCGGTCGCCCACCCCCACCCGGCTGATCACGCGCGGGTCCTCGCCGGGGCGGTTGGCGCCGTCGCCCGCCGTGGTGGCGCGGTATCCGACCTCGCAGGCGATGCGGCGGGCGGTGTCGCAGGTGGCGTTCTCGGGCCAGCAGAACACGTCGGATTGGCCCAGCACCCGCGCCGGGCGTTCGAGGTGTTCGCGCAGCCGCGCCTCGAAGGCCTCGGTGGTTTCCAGTCCACCCTCGTCACGCCAGGCGGGCGCCGCCAGGGCCGGCGCGTTCTCACGCAGCTTGGTGCCGATCGGAGCGACCGGCGGCGCCTCCCACAGGTGCCAGTCGGCCTTCGGACCCTTGATGGCGCGCCACTGCACCCAGGCCAGCTTGCGCCAGTTGGCGGGCGTCAGTTCGCCAACCTCCCGCGGCCCGATGTCGACGCGGCCGTGGTCGATGCCGTGCGGCTGGATGTCGACCAGCCCTTCGCGGCGGATCATCTCGATCTCGGCCCAGTTCAGATAGCCGCGCCAGTTCAGGGCGTCGCGCGACACCGTGCCGGCCTCGACATCATCGAGGCTGGGGCGCACGGCGTTGCCGTTCTCGATGAAGTCGAGCGACACGAACAGGGTGGCCGGCACGCCCCAGCGGCGCAGGATGGGCAGGGCGGCCACCCAGTTGTCGAGCGCCCCGTCGTCAAGGGTGACCACCACCGGGCGCGGCGGCAACGTCTT
The DNA here is from genome assembly GCA_015232485.1 of Alphaproteobacteria bacterium. Taxonomy (GTDB): domain Bacteria; phylum Pseudomonadota; class Alphaproteobacteria; order Rhodospirillales; family Magnetospirillaceae; genus JADFZP01. The sequence goes on along the minus strand of JADFZP010000454.1, from coordinate 814 downwards.
GCCGTTTTGACGCGCCTCGATCAGGTCGCGGGTTCGGATCACCCCCAGCCCGCGCTCGCGCAGCATGCGCATGTGGCGGTCGAAGGTCTCGGGCGTCACCACGTTCGAGCGCCATGGCAGCCAGCCGCCATCGTCGCTGATGCTGTGATAGGTGAGCACCGGGACCCCGCCCTCGTCCTTCATCCAGCGATGTCCGATGGCCAGCCCGACCAGCGCGCCGGTCAGGGCGAGCGCCACCCAGCCCCCATCGGCGCCCCGGTCGAGCAGCACGAGAATGACCAACAGGCTGGCCAGCACGAAGACCGACCAGAGTCCGCAACGCAAAGCGCGAACGCGCCTGCGATCGATCGTATGGAAGCTCATGCGCGAAAGTCCCAGTCAGGAAACCAAGATGAAGAGCGGCCGCGACGACGACGCCGGCCGGGGCGCCCAGGCCAGGGCGCCGATGAAATCCTCGGTGGCCCGCCCCGCCGCCACGGCGTAGACCAGCAGCGGCTCGGACATCTCGGCGGCGCTGGGCATGGCGGTGCCTTGGTGGGCCAGCAGGCGCGAGCCGGTGGGGCGAAGCACGCCGGTGGTGACCACCACCACGCCGCGCCGCGGTCCGTCGTCGTCGACCGGATCGAAACGCAATTCCTCGCCCTGCCTGCGAACCAGGTGGCGGCCCTGGGCGCCAAGATCGACCAGAACCACCAGATCGGCGCCGGCATAGGTGGCGGCGATCGCCAGGGCGCCTTGGCTGGCCGCCGTCTCGCCGCCCACCCCCACGACATGCACCCAGCCCTGCCCCGCCGCGCCGAGCAGCGCGATGCGC
>JADFZP010000453.1 GCA_015232485.1 Alphaproteobacteria bacterium | reverse complement strand
GGGGACGGGAAACGCGGGTGATGCCGCGCGCCCGTCCTCGACTCTACTGTTTCCCTCCTGCTTTCCATCATGCCGATTACGCATCTGTGCGGAGACCGTGTGATGCATGCCGACGTCGTGATCATCCAGAACGACGACGATCTTGCCGAGGCGCAAGCGCTGGTGGCCCGGTTGGGCAACTCGGAAAGCCCCGCGGATGTGGCCCGGCTGCGCGCCCAGGCGCTGATCCTCGCCGCCTACGAGGCGGAACGTTGGCCCAGCGAATCCGCCTCCACGGCGCCGCCTTGACGACACCTCCCACGCCGTCATGCCCGGACTTGATCCGGGCATCCACATGACAGCCGTACAAGCCGTTGCTCTTCCGCGGACAGACGTGGATGGCCGGGTCAAGCCCGGCCATGACGGAAAAGGGGACAAAAGCGAACCTCAGCACGCGGACGAGGATCACGCCGGTTCGCAAGGATCGGCCTATGCCTGAAGTCGCGGAATTAACCACGATCCAGTTAATCATAATTTGTGCATTGCAAAACAACATGTTACGCATATTCGAGCGTCTTGCCAAACCCGCGCGAAGGGTTTACCTCTGAGGCAGACCAGTCACCGCCCCGGAGGATACATGGCCATCCGCCCCCGTAGAGCAAAGGTCGACGTCGCTTCGCCCTCGGCCAGTCCCGAAGCCTTGCTCGGGCATTATCGCGACATGCTGTTGATCCGCCGCTTCGAAGAGAAGGCGGGACAGCTTTATGGAATGGGCCTGATCGCCGGCTTCTGCCACCTCTACATCGGCCAGGAGGCGGTCGTGGTGGGCATGCAGGCGGCGATCGGCACGGGCGATTCGGTGATCACCAGCTACCGCGACCACGGCCACATGCTGGCCTGCGGCATGGACCCCAAGGGGGTGATGGCCGAGTTGACGGGGCGCGCCGGCGGTTACTCCAAGGGCAAGGGCGGCTCGATGCACATGTTCAGCCGCGAGAAGAACTTCTATGGCGGCCATGGCATCGTCGGCGCCCAGGTGCCGCTCGGCACCGGCTTGGCCTTCGCGCACAAATACCGCAAGGACGGCGGGGTGTGCCTGGCCTATCTCGGCGACGGCGCGGTCAATCAGGGCCAAGTGTATGAAAGCTTCAACATGGCCGCCCTGTGGAAGCTGCCGCTGATCGTGATCGTCGAGAACAACAAATACGGCATGGGCACCTCGGTCGAGCGCGCCTCGGCGTCGACCGAGCTTTACCGGCGCGGCGAGGCCTATGGCATTCCCGGCCGGCCGGTCGACGGCATGGACGTGCTGGCCGTCAAGGCGGCCGGTGACGAGGCGGTGGCGCACGCCCGCGCGGGCAAGGGGCCGTTCGTGCTGGAGATGAAGACCTACCGCTATCGCGGCCATTCGATGTCGGACCCCGCCAAGTACCGCTCGAAGGAGGAGGTCAGCCGCATGCGGTCCGAGCACGATCCGATCGACCAGTTGCGCCGCAAACTGGAGACCGAGGGCATCGCCGACGAGGCGCGCTTCAAGGACATCGACCGCGAGGTCAAGGCGATCGTCACCGAGGCCGCCGAATTCGCCCAGACCAGTCCCGAGCCGGAACCCGCCGAGCTGTGGACCGACATCCTGCTGCCCGCCTGAGGGGGAGACGTTCCATGCCGATCCAGGTGCTGATGCCGGCGCTGTCGCCGACCATGACCGAGGGCAAGCTGGCCAAATGGCTGAAAAGCGAGGGCGACAAGGTGTCGTCCGGCGACGCCATCGCCGAAATCGAGACCGACAAGGCGACCATGGAGATGGAAGCCGCCGAGGACGGCCTGCTGGGCCGCATCCTGGTCCCCGCGGGCGCCGAGAACATCGCGGTCAACACGCCGATCGCCCTTCTGCTGGGCGAGGGCGAGGCCAGCACGGCGCTCGACGGCGCGATGGAGGGGCACATTCCCTCGACCGCGCCGGTCAGGGCCGAGGCGCCGACTTCCCTGATGCCTGCGCCCAAAGCCGCCCCCACCGCGCCCGAGGAGCGCGATTATGCCGGCGCGACTCGGCGCATGACGGTGCGCGAGGCGTTGCGCGACGCGATGGCCGAGGAGATGCGGCGCGACCCGGCCGTCTTCCTGATGGGCGAGGAGGTCGGGCAGTATCAGGGCGCCTACAAGGTCAGCCAGGGGCTGCTCGACGAGTTCGGCCCCGAGCGGATCATCGACACGCCGATCACCGAAAGCGGATTCGCCGGGCTGGGCGTCGGCGCCTCGTTCGCGGGGCTGAAGCCGATCGTCGAATTCATGACCTTCAATTTCTCGATGCAGGCCATCGACCACGTCATCAACTCGGCCGCCAAGACCCTGTATATGGGCGGCGGGCAGTTGGGCAGCCCGATCGTGTTCCGCGGCCCCAATGGCGCGGCGGCGCGGGTCGGCGCCCAGCATTCGCAGTGCTTCGCCTCGTGGTACGCGCATGTTCCCGGCCTCAAGGTGGTGGCGCCCTATTCGGGGGCCGACGCCAAGGGCCTGCTGAAGGCGGCGATCCGCGATCCCAATCCGGTGGTCTTCCTGGAACACGAACTGCTTTATGGCCAAAGCTTCGAAGTGCCCGAAGACCCCGAATGGGTGGTGCCGCTCGGCAAGGCCAAGATCGAGCGGGCGGGCCGCGACGTGACGATCTGCGCCTTCTCGCGCATGGTCCATGTGGCGCTGGAGGCGGCGGAATTGCTGGCCCGCGAGGGCATCGAAGCCGAGGTGATCAATCTGCGCACCATCCGCCCGCTCGATGTCGAAACGCTGGTCGCCTCGGTGAAGCGGACCAACCGCGTCGTCACCGTCGAGGAAGGCTGGCCGGTGGCCGGCATCGGCGCCGAAATCGCCGCCGTGATGATGGAGCACGCCTTCGACTGGCTCGACGCGCCGGTCGGCCGGGTGGCCGGAGCCGACGTGCCGATGCCCTATGCCGCCAATCTGGAACGCCTCGCCTTGCCGCAGCCCGACACCGTCGTGGCCGCCTGCAAGGCCGTCTGCTACCGCAAATAGGGGAGGGCGCCATGCCGATCGAAATCCGCATGCCGGCGCTCTCGCCGACCATGAGCGAGGGCAATCTGGCCCGCTGGCTGAAGAAGGAAGGCGACATGGTGGCGGCGGGCGACGCCGTCGCCGAGATCGAAACCGACAAGGCCACCATGGAACTGGAATCCGCCGACGAAGGGCGTCTTGGCCGAATCGTGGTGCCCGATGGCAGCCAGGGCGTCAAGGTGGGCGCGCTGATCGGCATGCTGCTCGAAGAGGGCGAGGACGATTCGGCGCTGGCCGCCGCTCGTCCCGCCGCCCCGACGCCCCAGGCACCCACCGCGCCGGCTCGGGCGCCGATCGCCGTTCAGGCC
>JADFZP010000452.1 GCA_015232485.1 Alphaproteobacteria bacterium | reverse complement strand
GGCGGCGACCGGGATGACCGCCGGGGCGGGTGCGGCGGCGGCCGTCTTGTCGCCGCCTTCGAGAAGCTGATGCACCGGCTTGTGGGCGATGCCCTTGTGGCAATCGATGCAGGTCTGGCCGTCTTCGCGCGCCAGTTCGTGCTGCTTGCGAGCGCGCGGCTTCTGCTTTTCGGCGCCCATCGCGTCGAAGCTGTGGCAGTTGCGGCATTCGCGGGAATCGGTGGTCTTCATGGTGTGCCAGACGCGCTTGGCCAGATCCAGGCGCTTGGCCTCGAACTTCTCGGCGGTGGCGACGGACCCCATGACCTTGTGCCAAAGTTCGCCCGAGGCCTGGATCTTGCGGATCATCTTGTGGATCCACGGATGCGGCACGTGGCAATCGGCGCAGGTGGCGCGCACGCCGGTGCGGTTCTCGTAATGGATGGTCTTCTTATATTCCTGGTAGACGTTGTTCTCCATCTCGTGACACGAGATGCAGAACTCGAGGCTGTTGGTCGCCTCCATGGCGGTATTGAATCCGCCCCAGAAGAAAATGCCGGAAACGAATAGGATGGCGGCGGCGGAGATCGAGGCCCCGAGAATGCGGACCCGGCCGAGCCGAGAGAAGAATCCTTTGCTAGCCATCTGGCCCTCTCCTGAACCGGCCCGCGCTGTTCAAGGCGCGGGCCGGGACGGTTTCGAGATCAGTAGATGTCGTGTTGGGTGTTCATGACGTTGAACTTGCCGGTCGGCGTGATCAGCTTGGGGTCCTTGATCACGGTCTTCATCTTGCGGGTCTTGTCGTCAATCACCACGATCGCCGAGGGATCGGTCTTGCCGGCCCAGATCGAGAACCAGACCTCGTCGCCGGCCGCGTTGTATTCGGCATGGACGACGCGCTTGACCGCCTTGGTCTCGGGCAGATCGGCCATCTTGGCGACGTTGATCGTCGTCGGACCCTTGTCGAGGTTGTCCAGGTCGTAGACCGTCACCGAGGCGGCGATTTCCGCATCCGGGTGAAGCGGCGCGTCGGACCACAGATTGCGCGACTTGGGATGGGTCTTGACGAACAGCGAGCCCGAGCCGTGCTGCTTCAACTCGGCGACGACCTTCCAGGCGTACTGGGCGTGCTTCTCGGGATCGGTGCCGATCAGGGTGATCACGTCGGCGCCGAGATGCGAGGTCGCCCACACGGGGCCGAACTTCGGGTGGACGAAGTTGGCGCCGCGACCGGGATGCGGCTTCGCCTTGGTATCGACCAGGGCGGCGAGCTTGCCTTCCTTGGTGTCGACCACGGCGACCTTGTTCGACGCGTTGGCGGCCACCAGGAAGTAGCGCTTGGACGCGTCCCAACCACCGTCATGCAGGAACTTGGCCGACTCGATGGTCGTCTCTTTCAAGTTCTTGATGTCGGTGTAGTCGACCAGCTTGATGAGGCCGGTTTCCTTGATGTTGATGACCCATTCCGGCTTGATCTGCGACGCGACGATCGACGCGACGCGCGGCTCGGGATGGTACTCGCCGTCGACGGTCATGCCGCGCGTCGAGACGATCTTGAGCGGCTCGAGGGTCTGGCCGTCCATGATCACGTATTGCGGGGGCCAATAGCCGCCGGCCACCGCGTACTTGTCCTCGAAGCCCTTGAACTTCGAGGTCTCGATCGAACGCGCGTCGAGGCCGATCTTCATGGTCGCGACCGGAGTGGGCTTCTCGAACCACAGATCGATCAGGTCCAGGCGGCCGTCGCGGCCGATGACGTACACATAGCGGCCCGAGAACGAGACGCGCGAAATGTGGACGGCGTAGCCGGTCTTGACGATGCCCCAGATCTTCTTGGTGTCGCCGTCGATCAGGGCGACTTCGCCCGTGTCGCGCAGCGTGACCGAGAAAACGTTGTTCAGGTTGATGTTGTTCATCGGCTTGGTCGGGCGCTTGTCGGCCGCCACCAGAACCTTCCACGACTCCTTCATCTCCTTCATGCCCCATTCCGGCGGAACGTCGGGCTTCATCTGGAGATAGGTGGAGAGGTGCTTGATCTCGTCCTTGTTCAGGATGTCGTCGAAGTTCGGCATGCCGCCTTCGGTCCCGTAGGACAGGATCTTTTCAAGACGCTGCTGGCCAAGCTTGCCGGTCGCCTCGGGCTCGAGGCTCTTGCCGGTCGCGCCTTTGCGCAGCACGCCATGGCAGCCGGCGCAACGCTCGAAATAGATCTTCGCGCTCGACGCCTTGACTTCGGGCGCCAGCGATAGGGCCTCCTGCGCCGAGACCGGGGCGAACCCCAGAAGCGCGGACACCGCCGCGCTGGCGAATAGGGTTCTGGTAACGCTCCTCAACATATTTTGCTCCCCCTGCATGGTCTGTTTGCATCCGTTCCAATCTGCGGAATGGGGGCTCCAACCGCCTTGACGTTCGATCAATCGTCCGTCTGTCTCCTGTGCGAGCAATACTTGTTTTGCCTTTCGTCAAGTCTGGGGAGGCGCGCGAGAATTACCCAAAATCAGTGCGTGCGCGAGTGGGGAGGGCGTGTCTTGGTTGGATGAACCGCATTCCCACCCTCGCCGCCGCCGCCCTTATCTTTACCTTCGGCATAGCCAAGGCCGACATGCGCCATACCGATCGCGTGGTGGTCGTCGAGGAGGGCGCCGGCCAAGTCAGCGTGCTGGATGGAACGACGCTCGAACGACTCGACCGTTTCGCGGCGCGGCCGGGACAACTGCCGCCGGCCTTTTCACCCGATGGCCGGCATGTGTTCCTGTGCTCGCGCGATGGATGGGCGCTGAAATACGATCTCGCCGACTTACGTGCGGGGCCCGAGCGTCGGGTGGGCGACGAGACCCGCGCCATCGCATTGTCGGGCGACGGGCGGGTGCTGATGGCGGGCAACGCGCGGCCACACACGCTGGCGGTGCTCGACGCGGGTGATCTGGCGCCGCTCGATGTGATAGCGGTGGTCGATCGCGACGGCCGGACCTCGCGGGTCGCCTCGGTGCTGGCCGCGCCGTTGCGCAAGGCCTTCGTCGCGACCTTGGCCGACCTGCCCTATGTGTGGGAAATCCCCTGGGACGGCCGGCCGATCTTCCCCGGCATGATCCACACCTATGAAGCCGGCCTGATGGAGGCCGTTCCGGCGGCCGGCCGCTTCCCGGCGCGCCGCATGGAGGTGCCCCGGCCGGTTGGGCGGGCCTTCTTCGCCGACCCCGATCGCTTGGCGATGATCGGCGCGGGCGTCTTCGATCTGGACGTCGGCCGGGTGATCGCGTCACCCGCGCTGCCGCCGCCGGCCAGCGCCGTGGTGCTGGCCGGCCGCGCCTTCGTGGCCCATACCGGCGAGGCCCGCGTCAGCGTGCTCGATCCGAGCGGTTGGCGGGTGGTGGGCGGCTTCGCCAGC
>JADFZP010000451.1 GCA_015232485.1 Alphaproteobacteria bacterium | reverse complement strand
CGCGGCACCTTCGTCGAACTGCCGCCGGTCCTGGCGCGGGCCGAAGGCTTCCGCGACGCGCTGACCGGCGCCTGGATCGAGACGGCCAGCCGGCGCGGCGCCCGCGTGCTGAAGGCCGACGATCTGTTCGATCAGGGGCCGGTGGCGCTGCTCGAAAGCGCGGGCTAACCATTTCGAAACCACTTTCGCCTTGACTGGGGGGCCGAAGTGCAGTGCGCTTGGGTGGGGCGGAGTCCATCATCGGCGGGTGTGCCGTGGCGGATCGGGGACTATTCGCGGTAGGAGTTGTGCGAGCATGTGGAGACACCCTTCGAAGGCGGCCGGCCCGTTGTCGGTTGCCGCGGACAAGGCGGAGATTCGTCAGTCCATGGCGAATCATCTGCTTTATTCGGTGGGCAAGGACCCGCTGAACGCCACCTCGCGCGACTGGTTCCTGGCGGCGGCCTTCGCCGTGCGCGACCGGCTGATCGAGCGCTGGATGCAGACCATGCGCAGCTATTACGACCAGGACGCCAAGCGGGTCTATTACCTGTCGATGGAGTTCCTGATCGGTCGCACGCTGGGCAACAGCATGATCAATCTGGGCCTGCACGAGGCGTTCCGCGACGCGGTCTCGGATCTGGGCTACGACCTGGACGAGTTGCAGGGCTGGGAGGTCGAGCCGGCGCTCGGCACCGGCGGCCTGGGCCGTCTGGCGGCCTGCCTGCTCGATTCGATGGCCACGCTGGACTTGCCGGGCTACGGCTACGGCATCCGCTATGAGTTCGGCATGTTCACCCAGCATGTCGAGCAGGGATGGCAGGTCGAGGCGCCCGAGAACTGGCTGCGCTACGGCAATCCCTGGGAATTCCCGCGGCCGGGCGTGATCTATCCGGTGCGCTTCGGCGGCCAGGTGGTCGAATATCGCGACGCCGAGGGCCGCACCCGCCACCAGTGGATCAACACCGAGGAGGTCATGGCGATGGCCTTCGACGTCCCGGTGCCGGGTTTCGGCGGACGCACGGTGAACAATCTGCGCCTGTGGTCGGCCAAGTCGACCCGCGAGTTCAACCTGCGTTATTTCAACGCCGGAAACTACATGGAGGCGGTGCGCGACAAGAACGAATCCGAGAACCTGTCGAAGGTGCTTTATCCGTCGGATTCGACGTCGCGCGGCAAGGAGCTGCGCTTCCGCCAGGAATACTTCTTCGTCAGCGCCTCGTTGCAAGACATCCTGGCGCGCTTCCGCAAGAGCCACGGCTCGTTCGACATGCTGCCCGGCCGGGTGGCGATCCAGCTCAACGACACCCATCCGGCGATGGTGGTGGCCGAGTTGATGCGGGTGCTGGTCGACGACCATCACTACGATTGGCACCGCGCCTGGGACATCACCAAGCGGACCTGCGCCTACACCAACCACACCCTGCTGCCCGAGGCGCTGGAGACCTGGCCGGTCGAGTTGTTCGAGCGGGTGCTGCCGCGCCATCTGGGCATCATCTACCAAATCAACCACGAGTTCCTGAACGACGTGCGCCACCGCTGGCCGGGCGACATGGACGTGCTGCGCCGCATGTCGATGATCAGCGAGGACGACGACCGCCGCGTCCGCATGGCCCATGTCGCGCTGGTCGGCAGCCACAAGGTCAACGGCGTCGCCGAGATCCACACCGAGCTGATGAAAAGCACGATCTTCGCCGATTTCGAGCGGTTCGAGCCGGGCAAGATCAACTGCAAGACCAACGGCATCACGCCCAGGCGCTGGCTTTTGTCGGCCAATCACGGGCTGGCCGAACTGATCACCCACCACATCGGCGCGGATTGGGTGACCAATCTCGATCATCTGCGCAAGCTCGAGCCCTTCGCCGAGGACCCCGAATTCCGCACCCGCTTCGCCGCCGTCAAGCGGGTCAACAAGGTGCGGCTGGGCCACATCGTCGAGCAGCGGCTGGGCGTCGACGTCAACGTCGAATCGATGTTCGACGTGATGGTCAAGCGCATGCACGAATACAAGCGCCAGCTTCTCAACCTGCTGCATGTGGTCAGCCGCTACAACCGCATCCGCGCCAACCCGACCGCCGATTACGTGGCGCGCACCGTGATCATCGGCGGCAAGGCGGCGCCCGGCTACGCGATGGCCAAGCTGATCCTCAAGCTGATCAACGACGTGGCCGACGTGGTCAACAACGACCCCTTGGTCGGCGACAAGCTGAAGCTGGTCTTCGTGCCGAACTACAACGTTTCGACCGCCGAAATGATCATTCCCGGCGCCAATCTGTCCGAGCAGATCTCGACCGCCGGCACCGAGGCCTCGGGCACCGGCAACATGAAGCTGGCCTTGAACGGCGCCCTGACCATCGGCACCTGGGACGGCGCCAATGTCGAAATCTGCGAGGAGGTCGGCGAAGAGAACATGTTCCTGTTCGGCCTGACCGCGCACGAGGTCGCCCGCCTGCGCCGCGACGGCTTCGACGCCCGCAAGGCGCTGGACGACAATCCCGACCTGCGCCAGGTCTTGGAGATGATCGGCGGCGGCTATTTCTCGCCCGACCAGCCCGACCGCTTCCGCCCGATCGTCGACACGCTGACGGTGGCCGGCGACTACTACCTGCTGACCGCCGATTACGCCGACTACTGCGCCACCCATCTGCGCGCCGACGAGCTGTTCCGCCATCCCGACGAATGGAACCGCCGCGCCATCCTGAACGTCGCCCGCATGGGCAAGTTCTCGAGCGACCGCACGGTGCGCGAATACGCCGAAGACATCTGGAACGTCCAGCCCCGCCTCGAACCGGCCTTGGCGCGGGCGGGGGAGTAGTCCCTTGCCCCCATGGCCGGCCCGCGGCTATGCTGTCTCCCGGAATGGGGACATTGGTGGGCACTTCGACGGGAACGAGGGCGGCGTGGCTTGACCACTTGCCGGACGGCGCCGCCTTCTTCGACGGCTCCTTTCGGCTGGTCGAGTGGAACGCGCGTCTGGCTTCGATGGTGGCCCAGCCGTTGTCGGCGGGTCTTCCCCTGGATTCGGTGATCGGGCCCCAGTTGGCCGCGCTGGCCGGGCCGGGGTTCTGCCTCGCGGCGGCCGAGGGCGGGCGGTGTTGGCGGGGCAATCCGATCCCCGAGGGTGGTTACGCGCTGTCTTGCCGCGCGGCCAGCGAGGGCGCCGGGCTGAGGGCGGCGCTGGGCGCGGCCGAGGCGTCGAGCCGCGCCAAATCCGACTTCCTGGCCAATATGAGCCACGAACTGCGCACCCCGCTGAACGCGATCATCGGCTTTTCCGACGTCATCCACAGTGGAATCTTCGGGCCGATCGGCAATGCCCGCTACCAGGAATACGTTCTCAACATCAACCAGTCGGGCCGCCATCTCCTGGCGTTGATCAACGACATCCTCG
>JADFZP010000450.1 GCA_015232485.1 Alphaproteobacteria bacterium | reverse complement strand
GACCGGCCCAGCTCAGCGTCATGTTGCCCGCCGTGCCGGTCAGCACCACGTCGGCCCCCAGTGCGCGGGTGTGCGCATGCAGCGGGGCGAACCAGCCGATGTTCGCGATCCCGCGGAACGGCATTCCGCCGAATGCGAACAGTCGGGCCGGATCCTCCTCCACCGCCGCGGTGCCGCCGGCGTACACGAAGTGCGGCTCGATGTTCGGATGGAGGCGCGCGATCGCCTCCACATAGGGGCGCTCGTCGGCATAGCGGCTGGACCCAAGCCCCATCGGCGCGCCGGGTTCAGGCAGCATGGTCAGCGTCTTCAGCACTTTTGGCGCCATCAGTCGGGCCGCCGTGGCGGCAACGGCCGACGAATCGAGCCCGCCGGTGATCTGGGCGACCACGCGGCCCTCCGCCCGCAGCCGAACGGCGACGGCGCGATCGAGCAGCTCGCGCGCCGCCTCGACGCATTCCCCGTCCCCCATTCGCACGCGGCGGCCGAAGTCGGGCTCCCAATAGCGTTCGACGCGCAGCGAATCCGCGCCGATCACCACGCGGCCGGCCGCCGGCACGCGGGCGATGTCGCGGTAAAGCGATCGCTCGGCCGGAAGATGGAGGTCCATCAAGACATCGGCCAACGCCGCCTCGTCGATCTCGCGCGGCACGTGCGGCATCGCCTGCACCGCATGCACCATGGTGGCGAACACCACCATGCCCGCGCTGCGATGATAATAGATGGCCCTACCGCCAAGCTGGTCGCACACCAGCATCAGGCGCCGGGCCGCGGCATCCCAAAACGCGAAGGCGAAATCGCCCAGCAGGCGCTCTGGCGCCCGGCCACCCCAACGGGCGAGCGCGGCGAGGACGATGCGGCTGTCGGGGAGCGGGGCGGAGCGGGCGTCGAGCCCGAGAGCGGCGATCAGATCGTCGCGGTTGTCAAGCCGGCCATCGAACGCCAGCGTACCTTCGCCCGCAGTGAATGGTTGCCGCTCGAACCGATCCTCGGGCGTGACGATCCGCTGCCTGTGGACGAAGACGGCTTGGGGCGAGGTCCACAGCCGTTCCCTGTTGCCGCCGTATGCCTCCAGCGCGGCGGCGAGACGCCTCCCGAAATCGTTGGGCACGGCGGCGTTGTCAAACGCGACCGCGCCGGCGAACAGCGACATCGGTCAGGAGGGTGGAGGATCCTTGTCATACTCGTTGTCGAGTGCGGCGGTTGACGTGTTCGTCGTCACCCGCGCGCTTGGGACAACCTTCATTCTCGGCGCGCGCCAAGGCCGGCGCGCACGGGCCGTCTCTGGCGCGTCGACGACGGGATCACGATGCATTGGGATACTCCTCCGCCACTTCAGCTAATCTCATACTCCATGCGCGCAGCTTACCAGCTTGGCCATTGAAAGCAACCGGCCGGCTCTCGACGTCCAGCCGTGGTCGCCGCTCGGTGACGGGCCGCCTCGTTGCCGTTCCTCCTGAGCCATCCAACCGGTGACCGCCAGCCGGCCATCCAGCAGGTCGTCGCTGTCGCAAGCCACCGGGGCGACCTCGTGCAAGGCGCGGCTGGGGAACAGGATCAGGCTGTTGTGCGCTGGTTCGATGCGGGTGAACGCCATCCCATCGCCCCGCAATTCGTCGTTCAGACCAGCGTCGTAGACGTAGAGGTCGCCACCGGTGAAGCGCCGCGGGCGTCGGTGAAAGTAGTAGACGAAGGTCAATTCGCGCCGCGGGTGGCGCAGGTCGGTGCCGTCCCGGTGCGCCGTGAAAAAATCTCCGCCGCGATGGCAGTGCACCTGCGTCATGACCGGGCCGTCGGGGCCGACCCGCACGCCAAGCCGTTCCGCCAGGCCCAGCGCGGCGATGGTCGCCCGCACCGGATCGAGCACCAGCGCCCGCACCCGGTCGTTGGCCAACGCGCTGACCGAGCGCCGCATTTCGGGGTCGATTCGCCGATCCTCCTCGTAACCGACGGCCGAGGGGCGGAAGGCGTCGGCCATGTCGGCCACCGCCTCGAACAACAGCTCGACAGACGGCTCGGGCAGGAACTCCTTGAGGTGGACGAAGGGCGGCATCATGGCGGCGTTCGGGTCGAAGAGTGACGGCTCGGGCCGGCCGCGCAGCACCGAGGCGGCGTGGCGCGCCGCCGTGTCGTCGGGCGCCAAGGCCACCAGCCGCTCATAGCAGGCCCGCGCCTCCTCCAATTCCCCCAGCGTGCGGCAGACCCGCCCAAGACACCGCAACGCCTCGGTGGCGTCCGGTCGCTCCCTCAGGCGCGCCAGCAGCCCGGCGCGGAACTGTTCGATGATGGCGGGATTGGCTTTGAGGACGACATCGAACGGCTGACGTTCTTGTGCGGTCATGCGCCCTCCGATTCGTTCAGGCCCAAGTCTAGGGCCGGGTGCCACTCCGCTTGGTGGGTCTCGGGGGCGAATTCCAAGACCGGCGCCACAGCGAGCAGGAAAGGTGCTTAGGTCGCGTGTTCGAGCATCACGTCAAAGCAAAACCCGAGGGTTTCCTGATTAGCGTGACGTCGTGACATCTGATAGGCAAGCTCAAGGGTTCGACCATCTCCGATCTTCATGCGGAGAATTCGCGCCTTTACAACGTTAAGTGCGACGATGTTCTGGATAAGGAACGTCGTGGGCATTTCGTACGCGGCTTCGGAAAAATGGAGTATCTGAAAGCGACTGAGCCGGTACGCATAGGCACCGGCCACCTTCCCTATCGAAACCCCATCTTCCGGCGAACGCCGCTTGATCAAGGCCTCGACGTCAATTTCCGCCTCTTCTAGAGCAAGCCGCAGCTCGCACTCGGAGTAGTTTGCCTCGTCAATGGCTACTTTGAAGTGGCGACATACTCTCGATAGGCTGTCGACGTAATTCGCGAGGATGGCTTTACGGATCATTAGCGCAGGGGGTGGACTACCGGTCATCTCGGCTGGTCATCCGTATCGCGCCCGCATAGACCGAACCCAGATCGTCATCGTCCTCAAAGGGCTCGCGCGTCACCAATTCGGCCAGTTCCTGATAGCTGCGAATGCCATGGTTCAGGCGCACTGGCTGTCGAACCGCTTCGGGCTGACTCATGCGATCGATACTCGCCTGCAGCTCCTCGGGACTCGCGAGAACTGAGCTCAACTTCGGCATCTGGTCACCCCCATTGCGCGGTGGGGCATTTAGCACGCCCTCTGAGCAAACTCAATCGTGCCACATCGTGCCGAGATGATCCATAGCGGCTAAATCCACCCTGCTATGCCGCCCCGCTCTTCCGGAGCCGCACGCCCGGCCCCTCGCCGTTCTCTTCGACGAAGATCACGCCGCCGTCTCGAGCGCGGGCGCGAAGGACGGCCCCGTTGGCCACGACAGGCTGGTGCGCATCGGGAGGAAATGGCGTCCCCTAGGGGA
>JADFZP010000449.1 GCA_015232485.1 Alphaproteobacteria bacterium | reverse complement strand
GCGCAACGCCGCGCCCCCTTCGCCGGCTCGGGCCGGCCGGGGCCGGAAACAGGCTCAAGTCCCATGCCGTGCCATCCATCCGACTTCCTGGCAGTCCGGGCGACCCCGCTTCGACTATGGCTGCGACACGCGTCCCGTGCAACCACCCGACGAGCGCGCCGCGCATTCAGGCGGCGGAAGCCCTCGGCTGCGGAACCGGCCGGCCGTCCTCGGCGGCAGCCTCCAGCCAGCAGGAGATGGCGTCCTGGACGGCCTCGACGGCGGCGGCCGGGGTGGGGCCGTCCGACATGCAGCCCGGAAGGTCGGGCACCTCGGCAAGCCAGCCCTCGCCCTCGACGGGGGAGAGGGGCCGCAGCTTGATCGGGTAGGGGTGGATCACGGCTTCGACTCCTCGATCAGCGCCACCAGCGCGCGGATGTAGACGGGAAGGATCGGACGGCGGGCCGGGACCGTCAAGATGGCGACCGCTTCCGGCCGCCGAATCTTGAAGTGCGACCCGCCGCCGCGAGGTGGCGTGATCGTCAACCCGTACTGCCCACAGATGGCCTCGACATCCTCGATCCGCCATCCCCTGTGGGGTACTGCCCGGTTTGAGACATCGGGAAACCTCGGATAACGGGAGCTAACCCGTTGCTGCGGCGGGCCAAAGCGGCGATCGGGGCGGTGAGGGCGGTTTGGGACGGAATGGGCAAAAAGGGGAGAAGATGCTGCGCGGTTTGGCACATGCCGGTCAGATCGTGGATGGAGCCGGGCGGGCAGAAACACAGGGTTCCTACGGGCTTGGGGTGCCGTGTTGGCGCAACACTTGTTCGGAGAAAGCGGCGCAAAAGTCCGAAACAGCGGCAAAGCATGCGCCGCCTGTTTCAGCGGTACATAACCCATTGCGTTTCCAAGGGAAAGCGGTGACGGCGGGCGCTCGGGCCGGTGAACCTCGCTGAAACAACTCCGAACAAAGTGGCCCACACGAGAGCAGCAATTTCGATCGTCTTCGACCGGCGCCGTTCCCCGGCAAGCTAGGGTGTGAGGAGCATGGTCACTCGTGCGGCTGCGGTTGGACCAACTCGTTGCAATGAAAGTATTGTCGGCGTGAGGCTTCCTTTCCGATGATGTCGAAGGCTGACGCTTCCGTACAGATGACAAGGCGTCGATCGCGTTGCAGAAAGTACTGACGGGTGAAGCCGCCGGACGTCGGTCTATCCGGCTGTCTGTCGAAGGTGACGGCCTTCAGTTCCCAGCCCGCCGCGACCAAGTCGGCCATCTGTTCCGGAATGCGCTTCCATTGCGTCGTCTCGCCCGTGGGCGTTCCGGCGGTGGCGGTGCCGGCAACCATCATCGCGGCCGCCACAATAAAGCATCTCATTGGCCGTCCACTCCCTTGATTCGCATCGAATAACGATAGACTCGCTCCAGTGCCTCGTGGTCGAGCTCCTTGAGCGAGCCGCAGCAGAAAGTCTTCCGCATGTAGCCTCGGACCCGCTCTTCCAGACCGTGCCGCTTCATGACCGTCTGAATGGCGATGATCCGTTTCTTCTGGTGTTCTGGATCGCGTTTCACGGCTGTCTTGGTCGAGTTCAGGCGGCCCAGCCATTCGCGCAGATACTTTTCCGCCGCCGGGAACTTCTCGACAGGGATCATCCGCATCGCGCCCACACACATGCGGCGATTGAGGGCGCCCCAAACCCTGTCCTTGCTGGCCGGGGAGCGCTTGACGAGCTGCTCCATCTCCACGATCTGGCGCACCAGCTCGTGGAGCTTGGCCACCTGGGCCTCTGTGATGTGCTCGTCCCCTGGCACGGGTACCGCCCGCACGCGCCGGATCACCTTCTCCGTCTTGATGACGACGACGCGGTTGCCGTCCCCGACCACGACGCCATCGCCGGTGATGGTGACCGCGCCCGCCGCCGCGGCGCCGGGCCGGCTGCCGTCGATCAGCGTCTCGCGCAGCCGAACTATCTTGCGCTCATCCATCATCCTTCCCCCCCACCACCAAGCGCAGGACGCGCGCGACTTGGCTGGGTTGCCCCGCCGCCGCGTCATCCGCCGTCATGTCGTAGATCGTCGACACCACCTCGGCCTTGCGCTCTGCCGCCATCGTGCGCCCGTTGGCGGTCAGCCAATCCTCCACTAGGCGAACGGCCTCGCAGAGCAGGGCGACATCCAGGCTGGGAGTCGGCACCGGCGGGGCCTCGCGGCACACCTGGCCATCGCCGATGAGCAGCCAAGTCACGTCTATGCCGGCCTCCGCCAGAGCCGCCAAGCCTTCAGCCAACGGCAACCGCTTACCGGCCTCATAGCTCTGATACGGCCGAACGACCACGCCCATTCGAGCAGCCATTTCCGCCTGACTCAGGCCGAGATGCTTGCGCGCCTGCCGTAACCGCTCGGCGACGTCCTCTTTGCGCGATGTCATCGCGCCATCGCGCAAGATGGAACGCACGCCGAAGGCGTTTGCGCGATGCGGATTTCGGCAACCTTCTCAAAGATTTGGCGCCGCACGACCGCCCCATCATCGCGCAGGGCGTCGCGCAACGCTCTTTCGAGCTTGTAACGCTCTTTTGAGCGTGCTATGTCTATCGTCATGAAGAACCTCGCCATTACCACCACAACCCCCATCGACCCCCGAAAGGTCCCATCCGACCCGCGAGAGCGCGCGGAGTGGATCATTTCCCAACTCAAGCTGCGCGGCCTCTCGCTCGCGCAGTTGGCGTCCCGTCGCGGCGTCGATCGCCGCGCCTTCAGCCAAGCGCTCCGGCTACCGAACCACCCGGCCGAGACCGCGATCGCCCTGGCGCTTGGTACCGCGCCGGCCGTGCTGTTCCCGGATCGCTACGACGGCGTTCGGCGGGTCCACCGGGTGCGCTCGCAAGAGGATAGCACCGGCCAAAACCTGCGCAACGACTAAGCGCGACGAGAGAATAGACATGCACAGTCTCGCAGCCAATTCCGCCCAGCCCATTTCCCCTCGACCCGTCGGGGAGATGTGACGATGTCGCGGCGAGTTGACGATCCCCGACAGGTGGACCTCTTCTTTGCCGAGCCGCGCGAGCCGGGGCGCCTTCCCGGCGCCGCGAACATCGGCGCGCAGATCCGGGGCGGGCTGACCAAGGCGTTGAAGGAAACGGCGAAGAGCCGTGCCGAAGTCGCGGCCGGGATGACCGACCTCCTGTTCGGGGATGTCGGCGACGACGAGATCACCAAAGCACAGCTCGACTCCTGGACCGCAGCCAGCAAGGACGGCTGGCGCTTCCCCCTTGAATACCTCCCCGCGTTCATCCAGGCCACCGGCGCGGTCTGGCTGCTTGACTTGGTCGCGGGTCACTGCGGCTGCACCGTGCTCCAGGGCAAGGAGGCATTGCTGGCCGAGATCGGCGCGGTGGCCCTGGCCGAGAA
>JADFZP010000448.1 GCA_015232485.1 Alphaproteobacteria bacterium | reverse complement strand
CGCTGCCCGCCGAGGAATTCGCCGATCTGGTGCGACGCGGACCGATGAAGTAGGTCGGCCGGGACATGATCAAACTTCTCCAAAAGGCCATGACCGCCGCCGCCAACCCGTCCGAGAAAGGTCAGGACCAGTTGGCCCGCCATATCATGAACGAAGCCAAGCGCTTGGCCATCCTGGAAGGCTTGGCCGATGCCGACGCGGGCCGCACGGTGCCGCATGCGGAGGTCAAGGCGTGGCTGGAGAGTTGGGGCACCGATCACGAACTCCCCCCGCCCCGGTGCATGTAATACCGGCGAGCTGGAAAGCAGGTGGGAAACACCAAGGACACCAAGGACACTAAGCGGGCGGCGAATTTCCCATACAGTCCCGGTCCTGGCGGCTTTACCGCCGATGGGTCAGTTCATTGGCACCGACCCTTCGCCGTCATGCCCGTGCTTGACACGGGCATCCACGTGTCACCGCCCATACCATTGTTTCCAAGGCTGTTCCCGCGGAGCCGCGTGGATGGCCGGATCAAGTCCGGCCATGACGAGTGGAGAGGATGCTCTCCGGCGAGCCATTTGCTTGACTCACCTAGTGGAAAGCAGGTGGGGAAAATGGAAGGCCGTGCGGCACTGCCACGCCCTGGTGCAGGACTTCTATTTCAGCCGCCCGGTCCCGGCCGCCGAATTCGCCGATCTGGTCCGGCGGGGACCGCTGAGGTAGCTCGCGTCACCGCGCCTGCAACCAGTAGCGCAGCACCGCCGACACCGCATGCGGCTGCTCGACCGGCGAGAGATGGCCGGAGTCCTCGATCAGCACGAACGCGGCGCGCGGGATTCCCTCGGCGATCTCGCGCATCGTCTCGGGGGTGGTCAGGCTGTCTTGGC
The DNA here is from genome assembly GCA_015232485.1 of Alphaproteobacteria bacterium. Lineage (GTDB taxonomy): Bacteria > Pseudomonadota > Alphaproteobacteria > Rhodospirillales > Magnetospirillaceae > JADFZP01. The sequence goes on along the minus strand of JADFZP010000448.1, from coordinate 2,522 downwards.
GACCGCAGACCACGACTGTGGGCACCGCGATTCCGGGCAGAACCGGCCGGCTGTCGGGACGGTTCATGATCGCGGTCTGCTGGCGCGCGAAGCCTTCCGCGCCGACCGCCTCGGCCATTTCCAGGAACAGGCCGCCGCGCGCCGGGTCGCCTTGGTGCCTCGGCGCGACCATGGCCGGCAGCAAGGCCGGTGGAACCTCGGCGAAGCGGCCACCGCGGGCCAGACCGATCAGGGTCTTGCGGCGCTCGCTCTGCTCGGGCAGATCGGGGCGGGCGGTGGTGTCGAGCAGGGCCAGGCGCTCGACCCGCTCCGGCTGTTGGCGCAGGATCTCGAAGGCGAGATAGCCGCCCATCGACAGCCCGGCCAGGGCGAAGCGGGGTGGCGCCGCGTCGAGCACCCGCCGGGCCAGCGCCCCGAGGGATTCGTCTTGGGTCAGGTCGGGCACCAGCGGATCGGCGATGTCGGCCAGCGCCTCGACCTGATGGCGCCACAGCCGCGCGTCGTTGAGCAGTCCGGGCAGCAGAACCAGCGGCGTCGCCATGGGGCGTCTCCTTATTTGACCAGCGGAAGCAGGCGCTTGAATTCGGGCGTTCCGGCCCGGTGCAGCCATTCGAACAGCACCATTTCGATGGTCACCGTCTCGATGCCGTTGTCGCGCATGCGGCGGAAGGCGGCGTCGGCGTTGGCCTGCTGGCGCGACGAGCAGGCGTCGGTGACCACGAACACCTCGAATCCCCGCTCCTTGAGGCCCAAAGCGCTTTGCAGCACGCAGACATGGGCCTCGATGCCGGCCATCACGATTTGGCGGCGCCCGGCGGCGCCGCCGATGCGCTCCATCACCGCGGGCTCGTGCGCGCACGAGAAGTGCAGCTTCTCGACCACCGCCTCGGGCGGCGCCAATTCGCGCAGATCGAACATCGTGGGGCCGATGCCCTTGGGATATTGCTCGCTGACCAGCAGGGGAACGGCCAGTTCGCGGGCCGCCGTCATCAGGCGCGCGCAGCCTTGGATGACCATGCGCGGCTCGGCCATCACCGGGCACAGGCGCTCCTGCACGTCGACGATCAGCAGGCGGGACGTCTCGGCTCTCATCAGCATGATTCACCTCCTTGGGCCACGAAACGGTAGCCGAAACCGGAGAATACGCCAAGGTGCGACGAAAAATGCCGCACCGCGATTGACTTGGCCGCGCGAGCAACTATTATGCCGCTGCCAATGTGTTGGTGCGCCACGCGCACTCCCTCCCGAAAGCCGGGTTTCGACCGTCCGCATGACATTCGCCGATCTGGGCTTGAGCCCCGAAGTTCTTAGAGCCGTGGAGGAGGTGGGATACACCGAGCCCACTCCCATCCAACAGCAGGCCATCCCCGTGGTTCTCATGGGCCGTGACGTGCTGGGCTGCGCCCAGACCGGCACCGGAAAGACGGCCTCTTTCACACTGCCGATGATCGAGATCCTCGCGGCGGGTCGGGCGAAGGCGCGAATGCCGCGCTCTTTGATCCTGGCGCCGACGCGAGAACTCGCCACCCAGGTGGCGCTGAATTTCGAGACGTACGGCAAGTACCACAAGCTGACCATGGCCAAGTTGATTGGCGGCGAGTCCTTCAGCGACCAGGAAAAGCTCCTGGATCGCGGGGTCGACGTCCTGATCGCGACGCCGGGCCGGCTGATCGACTTGTTCGAGCGGGGTCGAATCCTGCTCAACGACGTCAAGATCCTGGTGATCGACGAGGCCGACCGCATGCTCGACATGGGGTTCATCCCCGATGTCGAACGCATCGTGGCGATGCTGCCGCGCATTCGCCAGACGCTGTTCTTCTCGGCGACCATGGCGCCCGAAATTCGCCGCCTGGCCGACGCCTTCTTGATGAACCCCAAGGAAATCTCGGTGTCCGCGCCGGCTTCGACCGCCGCGACCATCGTGCAGTACCTGACGGTGGTTCCCGAGATGGACAAGCGCGAATCGCTGCGCCACCTGCTGCGCACCGAGGACGTCCGCGACGCGCTGATCTTCTGCAACCGCAAGCGCGACGTCGAGGTGGTCTACAAGTCCCTGGCCAAGCACGGTTTCTCGGTGGCCCGCCTGCATGGCGACATGCCGCAATCGGCCCGCACCGAGACGCTGAACCAGTTCAGGAACAAGGAAGTCACCCTGCTGGTGTGCTCGGATGTCGCGGCGCGTGGCCTGGACATCCCGGCCCTGTCGCACGTCTTCAACTTCGACGTCCCGGTCCATGCCGAGGACTACGTCCACCGTATCGGCCGCACCGGTCGCGCCGGTCTGGTGGGCCACTCCTTCACGATCGCCACCCCCGAGGACGGCCGCCACGTCAAGGCCATCGAGGGTTTGATCGGCAAGGAGATTCCCCACCTGCACGTCGAAGGCGTGCCGTTGCTGGAGCTTTCGATGGACGATCGTCGGCGGGGCCGCGGAGCCCGCGGCAAGGACGAGAAGCGCGGTGGCGACCGCGGCGAACGGGGTGAACGCCCCGCGCGCGGCGAACGCCCGGCCCGCGGTGGGC
>JADFZP010000447.1 GCA_015232485.1 Alphaproteobacteria bacterium | reverse complement strand
TTGGGCAGGCCGCGCCATCGTGACAACGTGCGCTTCCGGGGAAGCGGGCCATCATCGGACCATGGACGACTACGCGGGGACGGGCGGCCAAATGCCCAGACGTTGCCGGACCTGCTCGTAAAGTTCGATCATTCCGGGCATCGTCAAAGTCACGGCGAGCCCGAATGGAACCGCTTCGTCCACCACGGCCCCCTGATCGGGATCCCGCTGGACGATGAGCGGAATCGACATGTCCGGGCCGACGATGGGAGCCCTGTCGCCGCTCCAGCGACGTTTGAACAGCGTTCCCCGTCTGGTCTGATTGCCATCCGGCTGATTCGCGGGCGCCTTTACGCGCAGGGTGGTTTCCAGCGCGCTCGGTTCCAACAATCTCATGCGGATCGTGCGATAGCTTTTCCTGCCGGGTGATACCGGCGTGAACCACGCCAGTGTGGCCGAGAGGGAGTGGGGACGGGCCTGCCCACCGATCGCCGCGGGAACCGGAACGGATATCGTCGCGATCTTGTTCGGCTCCAGGGTGCCCGTCGCCCAGAAGGTGGCGCGGTCGGCGGCGCAGGCGATCGCCTCATCGCCGTCGACGACACCGTGTCCCAGGAAGCGACGGATGTTGTCCTTCTGTCGAACATGATGGCGGCCGTCAGGCGGACCGACGATGGAACGGATCAGAGCGGCCGCGTCGTCCGGCCATCTCGCCGGGTGGGTCAGCAGAGCTTTCAGCAGTACGGCGCGATGAAGGTGTGGCAGCGCGGTGAACTTGTCGCCATAGGCCGCCTCTAGCGCGTCATGGATACGGTGGCATGTCCGGGACGCCAGCGCCGTCGCGGCACTGGTCGCCCCGGTGTAGCCTTCGACGTCCTCGCGCCCATCGAGGGGAGGCGCCGCGACCTTGAGGCCGGCCGCCCGTGACGCCCCAGCCGGCGTTACGTCGATGTGGGTGTGGTTTCCGACGACTCTCAGATGTTCCCGTGCGCCCGGCATCAGGATGTCCGGCTTGACCGAAGACGCGAAACCCGGCCCAAGCGAGCTTGATGGATTGGCCATGCTCAGATCGGGATAGGGATCGACATTGGCGCGGGCCACCGCCCGATGGCCCGGCGGGACCGCATCGTCGTTGCACGCGCCGACGGTCACGCCGTTGACGGTTTCGGCTGGCGCGAACAGCCGCCGTTCTCCCATCAGATCGGCAACCGCCCGCAACGTCCCTTCGGCCTTTTCCGTCCCGGTGGCATCCTCGAACGCGCTGCGGTTGGTGAATGCGGGGACGCCAAAGCGTTTGGTAACGTTTCCAGCGCTCACCAGGAACAGAATGCCGTGATGATAGGCCAGACGGTCGAGCAGCCGCGCCCAGGGTGACAGACGGCCATGAAAGGGCCGTCGAGAATCGCCCAGCGACAAATTCACGATGAGCACACTGGGGGCGGTCGGCGAACGCCCGTCGCGAAGAGTGGTGATCGCCGTATGGACGAGATCGACGATCAGCCTGTCGTCGGGGAAGGCGTCTCCGGCACCGAGGACCGGGACGACGTGAATCCGCCGCGGCAACGGTTGTTCCGCCCGGTTGCGATCTCCGTGGACGATGAGCGAGGCCATCGCGGTGCCGTGCCTGCGCTCCGCCACCATCGCGGTGGGCTCCAAGCCAAACGGATCGTCGACGCTCAGATGGCGGGCGAGCAACGGGTGCCTGCTGACGGGAACACCGTCCAGCAATGCCAGAATCGGTTCGCCGAGCCACCCCACCTCGACAGCCGGTCCGATATTGGCCGGATCCGCCAATTCGATCGTCGACGCCAGGTTCTGGGGCCGGATGGACATGACTGGTTCCAACCCGGCGATACCCGAAACCGAACGCTCGATGATTTCGCTTACGGATCGCACAGGCAACTGAACCAGAAGCGCGTGGTAGGCGATGTCGGGTATGTGGGACCGGGACACGATCCGCCCGCTACGCGTCATGACGGCGGCCCTGACGTCCTCCTCCCGGCGATTGGCAACCCGCTCGTCATCGCGGAACACCAGCTCGATTTCGAGCGCCACCAGTTCGTCGTCGGCACGCCCGACGATCTCTTCTCGCAGGATGTCGTTGTCGTCGTCGTGGACACGATCCGCCGGTCCCCATGGCCGGAGGACGCGCAACAGCGAGAAGACGTCGCGCCAAGGCGTCTCGCCGTGGAGGAGTCGACCGTCCGTCCAGCGCCGCCACAACCCTTCGATGTCCTTGAGGGCCCGGGCGTCGGGCACCATCAGATAGGCCACGGGATTGTCGCCGGCGCCGTCGCCGTCAAGCTCCTCCTCGTCGATCAGTTCGAGGCCGGGGACCCTCCTGATCGCGGCGGCGAAGTTGGCGACCGACCCGCGGAGTTCGAACACCAGCAGGCGCTCGGGGGCCAATGCGGTGGGATCGGCACGCAACTCCATGCCTGTCGGGTCACGGTTGAGAATCTCGGCGAGCCGATTGAACGTCCGTCCGAAGGCATCGACCTGCCGGTCCTTCGGAAAAGCCTCAGGTCGGGGAGTGATTCTTTGTGGACCGACGGGGCGGTCTCGTTGTTCTTCGGGGATCAGCCGCAGGAGTGGCTTGCTCGGATCGCTGAGCATCTAGAGCGTCCGGCCTGACGCGCGATGACCACAATTCGAGTTCGGTCGCCAAAGCGTCGTCGATGCGCACGTCTCCGAGTCCCAGGATATGCCGGCGTCGGATGCTCTGACAGAAATCAAGCGCCTCGGCATAGCTCACGGCCCCCAGCTTGGCGGCAATCTTCCCGACCGGCATGCGGGGGGACTCGGGCCAACTCGACATGATCCGATCCAGGAAGACCTCGATCCGCTCGCGATCCGGTGCGGGAAAGCCCAGCCGCATCTGGAAGCGGCGCCAGACGGCGCGATCGAGAAGTTCTCCGTGATTGGTTGCCGCCATGACAACCACATAGCTCGGCAATTGGTCAAGTTGCATCAACAGGAATGATACGACCCGCTTGATTTCCCCTGTTTCGTGCGTATCGCCCCGTTCCTTTCCGATGGCGTCGAACTCGTCGAAGAACAGCACGCAAGGGCTGGTCCTGACGTAGTCGAAAAGTCGGCGCAATCGCGCGTTGGTCTCGCCGAGATAGCTGCCGATCAGGGCGTCATAGCGCACGACGAAGAACGGCAATGCCAACGCCTCGGCGACCGCTTCGGCGAACGAGGTCTTGCCGTTGCCTGGCGGGCCTGACAGCAGGATTCGGTGGCGCGGTTCGTAGCCGTGGGCACGCAACACGTCGGCGCGCACATGTTCCTCGATCAGTTGCCGCCCATTCTCGCGTACAGGCAGGGGCAACAGCAATTCGGCGATCTGCCGGCGAGGCTCGATCGCGATGATCGCCTCGCGGCCGGTGCCGCCGCCCATGGCCGAGGTGGT
>JADFZP010000446.1 GCA_015232485.1 Alphaproteobacteria bacterium | reverse complement strand
GTGCTCGGCGTACAGGCGCCATTTGTCGGAATCGACGTCGACCAGATCGAGCACCAGCCGGCGTGGCCGCGCCGGCCCCATCACGTACTGGGCCATCGCCGAGGAGTAGACGAACGCCGCGTCGGCGGTTCGCGCCGTCTCGGCCACCCAGCGCGCCAGACCGGAATCGTGGAACCAGGGCAGCGTCAGCGGCCGCCCGTCCAGCAGCCCGGTCATGCCGCGCAAGCGGGCGCGCCGCCGGTCGAGCGGCAGGGCGCGCACCTCGACGCACAGGCGCTCCAGCGCCGGCACATGGCGCCAGTCGGCCAGATCGTCGACGAAGCATCCCAGCCGCACCCGCCAGTTCCGGCTGAGATGCTCCAGGATGTGGAAGCTGCGGATCTTGTCACCCTTGTCGGGCGGGAAGGGAATGCGTTGGGAGAGGAACAGAAGCTCGGGCATGGAGAGGCAGGAAACACCAAGGCCGCCGAGGACGCCAAGGATCGAACGGATAGCCGCGCCGCGCCTTCGAGGTAGCCTCGGGACAACGGGATGATGTCCGGCCGCGCCCCACCGCCGGGGGCGTGGCGCTGCTATTGCTTGGCGATGACGACGAAGCTCGATGCTCTGCCGAGGCTGTCGCGCGCTTGGCTGTTTTCGATCGTGTCGCTGGCCGGCGGACTGGCGGCGCTGGGCGGATTGTTCCACGAGACGCTGGCCGAGATGGCGACGCTGTGGACGCACAGCTCGGCCTACAACCACGCTTGGCTGGTGCCCTTGGTCAGCCTGTGGCTGATCCGCGAGACCCGGGAGCCGCTTCCATCGCCGCGGGCCGGGATGCTGGGGCTGCCGCTGATCGGGGTGGCGGTGGTGGTGTGGTATTTCTCGCGCCGGGCGGGGATCGCCGAGGGCAGCCATTTCGCCCTGATGGCGATGGTCCAGGGGCTGTTCTTGACGGTGCTCGGGCTTGCCGCCTATCGGGCGATGCTGTTTCCGCTGTCCTATCTGTGGCTGATGGTGCCGACCGGCGCCTTCCTGATCCCCGCGCTGCGGCGCATCGCCACCGACGGCTCGGCCTGGCTGCTGCGCGCCTCGGGGATTCCGGTCTACGAGGAGAATTTCGTCTTCGAGACGCCCAGCGGCGTCTACTGGATCGAACCGGGCTGCGCCGGGCTGAATTTCCTGCTCGCCTCGCTGGCGTTGTCGCTGGCCTTCGTGGCGGTCACCTATCGAGGCTGGGGCAAGCGTCTGGCCGGGGTGGCGGTGGCGCTGGCGGTGGCGGTGGTCGGCAACGCCGTGCGCATCTGGGGAATCATCGCCATCGCGCATGTCACCAAGCACCGCGTCGACATCGTCGACGACCATCTGCTGTGGGGCTGGGGGTTCTTCGCCGTGCTGATGATGGCGGCGATGGCGGTCGGCCTGCGCTTCCGCGATCGGGAGGTCTGAGGATGTGCGGCATCGCCGGCCTGTTCGATTCGCGCGGCCCGCGTCCGGTGGACCAGCCGCTGCTCGACCGCATGAACCGCGTTCAGGCCCATCGCGGGCCGGATGGCGAGGGCTGCTGGGCGGCGCCCGGCATCGGTCTCGCCCATCGCCGGCTGTCGATCATCGACCTCGCGGGTGGACGCCAGCCGATGGCGAGCGAGGACGGCCGCCTGGTGGTCACCTTCAACGGCGAGATCTACAACTTCCCCGAGCTGATGCGCGAATTGCAGGCGGCCGGTCACGTCTTCCGCACCCGTTCGGACACCGAGGTGATCCTGCATGCCTGGCGCGAATGGGGCGAGGACTCCTTGCGGCGGTTTCGCGGCATGTTCGCCTTCGCCCTGTGGGACGAGGCGCGCCAAACCCTGGCGCTGGCCCGCGACCGTTTCGGCAAGAAGCCGCTGCATTACGCGCGCCTGCCCGATGGCTGGGTGTCGTTCGCCTCGGAGATCAAGGGGCTGCTGGTCGATCCTCGGCTGTCGCGCCGGCTCGACCCGTTGGCGATCGAGTCCTTTCTGGCCTTCGGCTACGTGCCCGACCCGCGCAGCGTGTGGGCGGGCGTCGCCAAGCTTCCACCCGGCCATCTGATGCTGTGGCGCCGGGGCGAGGAGCCTCGCCTGCGCCAATGGTGGCGGCCCCGCCTGACGGCCGGCCGCCCGGTGCCGCTCGACGAGGCGGCGGCCGAGTTGCGCGATCGCATGGCCGAGGCGGTGCGGGTGCGGCTGCTGGCCGAGGTGCCGCTGGGCGCCTTTCTGTCGGGGGGAGTCGATTCCAGCGGCGTGGTCGCCATGATGGCGGGCGCGATGGCCGAGCCGGTCAAGACCTTCGCCATCTCCTTCGCCGAGCGCGGCTTCGACGAATCGGCCCATGCCGAGACGCTGGCCCGGCGCTGGGGCACCGATCATACGACGCGCCGCCTGTCGCCCGACTCCCGCGATCTGGTCGATCGCATGGCCGGGGTCTATGACGAGCCGTTCGCCGACGCCTCGGCGATGCCCACCTTCCGGGTCTGCGCCCTGGCCCGCGAGCGGGTCGCCGTGGCGCTGACCGGCGACGGCGGCGACGAGTTGTTCGCCGGCTATCGCCGTTACGCCTTCCATTGGCGCGAGGAGCGGCTGCGCGCGGCGATGCCGGCGGCCATCCGCCGGCCGGTGTTCGCGGCGCTGGCCCGGCTTTACCCCGCACTGGGCTGGGCGCCGCGCGTCTTCCGCGCCCGCACCACCTTGCGCGAATTGTCGCTGGATTCGGCGCGCGCCTATTTCAACGCGGTGGCGGTGATCCCCGATCCGCTGCGCCGGTCGCTGCGCACGCCCGCCTTCGAGCGCGAATTGCAGGGCTTCCATCCCGGAGAGACGGTGCGCGCCCTGATGGCGGGCGCCGATACCGATCATCCGCTGCTGATGGCCCAGGCGGTCGATTTCGCCACCTGGCTGCCGGGCGACATCCTGACCAAGATCGACCGCGCCAGCATGGCCAATTCCTTGGAGCTGCGCGCCCCGCTGCTCGACCACGAGCTGGCCGAATGGGCCGGCGCCCTCGATCCGCGCCTCAAGCTGCGCGGCGGTTGCGGCAAGGCGGTGCTCAAACGGGCGCTGGAGCCGCTGGTTCCCCATGAATTGCTGTACCGCCCCAAGCAGGGCTTCGCGGTGCCGCTCGCCGCGTGGTTCCGGGGTCCGCTGGCCGAGCGGGCGCGCGACGGGGCGCGCGTGCTGGCCGGCACCGGCTGGTTCGAGCCGGCGGCGCTCGACCGCCTGCTGACCCGCCATCGCTCGGGGGTGGCCGATCATGGCTCCGCCCTTTGGACTCTCCTGATGCTCTCCAGCTTTCTCGAATGCCACGATCTGGCGACGTCCGGCAAGGTGGAGGTGGCTTAAGGTACCGGCTGACATAGACCTGCGTAATCTTGTTCCGCAGTTCGGCAGGCGCC
>JADFZP010000445.1 GCA_015232485.1 Alphaproteobacteria bacterium | reverse complement strand
GGCGGGAGAGGGGCCGACCAGCGTCGCGCCGGTCGGCCGCGGCCGCGCTTCAGCGCCAGCCGACGCGGTCGAAGATCTTGACCGCTTCGGGGTTGTTCTTGCCCAGGGCGGCGACGTTCAAATCGTCGGTCTTGAAGCGGCCCCACGAGTCGAGCAGCGGCGACCAGGCGACGCCTTGCTTCACCGGGTATTCGATGTTGGTCTCGGCGTAGATGCGCTGGGCCTCGTCGCCGGACAGGAACTCGATCAGCTTGACGGCCTCGTCCTTGTTCTTGGCGCTTTTGGTCACGGCGGCGCCCGAGATGTTGACGTGCGTGCCGCGGCCCTGCTGGTTGGGCCACACCAGGGCGACCGCCTCGGCGGCCTTCTTCTCGTCCTCTTTCTTTCCGGTCAGCATGCCGCCGTAATAATAGGTGTTGGCCACCGCCACGTCGCATTCGCCGGCCGCCACCGCCAGGATCTGGTCGCGGTCGCCGCCTTGCGGCTTGCGGGCCATGTTGGCGGTCACGCCCTTGGCCCAGGCCTCGGCCTTCTCGACGCCACTGGTGGCGATCATCGCGGCCAGCAGCGACTGATTGTAGATGTTGTCCGAACCGCGGATGCAGACGCGGCCCTTCCATTTGGGATCGGCGAGGTCCTCATAGCTGGTAATCTCGCCCGGCTTGACCCGGTCCTTGGCGGCGAAGATCACCCGCGCGCGCTGCGACAGGCCGAACCAGGCGCCCTCGGGGTCGCGCAGTTGGGCGGGGATGTTGGCATCGAGGGTGGCCGATTTGATCGGCTGCAAGACGCCCGCCTCCTTGGCCGCCCACAGATTGCCGGCGTCGGTGGTGATCAGCACGTCGGCGGGGCTGCTGGCGCCCTCGCTTTTGAGGCGTTCCAGCAACTGTTCGGGCTTGCCGGCCAGCAGATTGGCCTTGATGCCGGTCTTCGCGGTGAACTCGTCGAGCAGCGGCTTGATCAGCGCGTCGTTGCGCGCCGAGTAGACGTTGACCTCGGCCGCCAAGGCCGCGGGCAGGCCGGCCAGGGCGAAGGCGGCGGCCGCGACGAGCGTGCGGGCGGTGGAGCGGACACGTACCATGGCTGAACTCCTCTTCGTTTATGCGAATGCAAATCAATCGCATCTTATCTCGCAGGATGCATGACGAGGCGCGATCGCGCAAGAGCCGCGATGCGAATGCCTTGCATTCTTGCCCGAAGGGGTAACATGAAAGCGCGATTGGATGAAAGGCCCTTTTTTTCATGCGGAGAAAGCTGGACGCTGGCGCCGCGTTGACAGAAGCGGACAAAAGCTTCTTGATGTGTCGGGGCGGAGTGCCCCTTGGGTTGACAGGACGATGGACGAGAAGCTGGCGCGGCATTTCAAACGCATGTTCGGACCCCTGCGCCTGAGCTGGGAGCAGGTTCTCGAACTGACCCTTCCGGCCGGGCATGCGCCCCATGTGCGCAGGCATCGCGCCGAGCTGATCGTCTCGCGCGTGCAGCTCGTCTGCGCGCTGTTCGCCGTATTGACGCCGTTGTGGATCGTGGTCGACTACGCGGTCTTCCCGTGGCCGCTATGGGGCATCCTGGCGGCGATGCGGGTGGGGGCGGCGCTGTCTTTCGCGGCCCTGGCCTGGCCGAACGACGCCCAGCGCTCGATGCGTCTCGCCTATCTGATGCTGGCATTGATGCTGGCCATCCCGCCGGCCTTCTATCTGATTTCGCGGCCCTTCCTGGCGGTCGAGATGACGGGGTTGGCGCGCTTGGTGGCGAACGCCTATTCCCTGCTGCCCTATGTGGTGGTCGCCGGGCTCAGCGTGTTTCCGCTGACCGCCGTCGAGGTGGTGATATGCGCAATTCCGGTGGTCGCCGTCTCGATGGTCGGCGCGTTGCAGGACTCGCACACCACCCTCGAATCGGCTGTCAACACGGTGTGGCTGATCGGCCTTGTGGCGGGCGCCTCGATCTTTTCGGGGATGAGCCAGCTCAACTACATGATCGCCCTGATCAATCAGGCGGCGCATGATCGCCTGACCGGCGCCTTCACGCGGCGCAGCGGCGAAGAGACCATCGACCTCAATTTCCGCATCGCCAGCCGCACCGATACGGAAATGACCATCGCCTTCGTCGACGTCGACGACTTCAAGTCGATCAATGACGGCTTCGGCCACGACGAGGGCGACCGCTGCCTCAGGGAGGTGGCGGAATCGCTCCGCCGCGGCCTGCGGCGCAGCGACGTGTTGATCCGTTGGGGCGGCGAGGAATTCGTCATCGTGTTGCCGGCCACCGGCGAGACCGGCATCTACGCCGTGCTGGCCCGTATCGCCGATCTGGGCCTGGGCATTCGGCCGGATGGGCGCCCGATCACCGCCAGCATCGGCATCTCGGAACGCCGCGCCGATCGCGCCGACGACTGGAACCGACTGGTCGACCTCGCCGATCACCGCATGTACATGGCGAAGCGCAACGGCAAGAACTGCTGCTACGGCTTCGACGACGAGCGTTGGGCCCGCGAAGCCGCCGCCGCCACGCTCGAATCCGAATGCGAGGAAACGTCCAAGACTTGATCTCCGGCCGCCGGGCACGATGTCTGCGGCATGGACCCGCGACGGAAAGCCCGGCTGGAGGGTTTGGCGAACCTCCTCGATACCGCCTTCGCCATTCCCGGAACCAAGATGCGCTTTGGGCTTGACGGCCTGCTTGGCCTGATTCCCGGCGTCGGCGACACGGCCACGGCGTTGCTCGGCGCCTGGATGATCACCGAGGCGGTGCGGCTGGGCGCCGACCGCGGGGTGGTCGCCCGCATGCTGCTCAACCTGGGAGTCGACTGGGCGGTGGGCAGCGTGCCGCTGGCCGGCGACCTGTTCGATTTCGCCTTCAAGGCGCACCGGCGCAACGCCCGCCTGCTGATCGACCACTTGGAGGAGAGGGAGGAGGCCGGCCGCCGGACGCCATTGACACCGGATCTGTAAAACCGACCGTCACCCCTCCTGGAACTTGACCCAATCCGGAACGCGCGGGGTCAGCGTGGCGGCGCCGCAGGTCAGCGGGGTTTCGCGGTTCAGCATCTCGATGCGCAGCAGGGCGAGTCCCCAGCCGTCGAAGGACGAGCGCATCTCGCCCGCCTCCTGATCGCCCAGCATCACCTCGGCGCCGGGTTCGGGGGTGGGGCCATTGATGGCCACCGGCAGCAGGCGCTTGCGCACCAAGCCGCGCCATTTGGTGCGGGCGGTCAGTTCCTGGCCCATGTAGCAGCCCTTGTCGAAATCGACGCCGCGCAGTTCCTCGAAGCCGTTCTCCAGCGGAATCGCCTTGTCGATCGGCAGGTCGCGGCTGCCGTCGGGCAGGCCGAGCGACAGGCGCAGGCGGTCCCAATCCTCGAACGGGCCGGGGGCGAAGCCCAGCGCCGCCA
>JADFZP010000444.1 GCA_015232485.1 Alphaproteobacteria bacterium | reverse complement strand
TCCTCCGCTGCGGGGTGGCCGCCCGTTGTACCGCAGGGCGCCCACGGGCGCAATCGGCCGACCGGCACGCGTTGGGGGTCACCTCGGTGTCGGGTTCCCAGTCATTGTCGCGGCTTCATCCCGCCCCTGCGCTTGACGTTGGCCTCGATACGGAACAAGTCGGGCATGTTGATTCGTTCGTCGGGAATTTCCAAAACGATGCGCAGTGTCCTCAACGACTCGATCAACTTGTCATAAGCCTCCCACTCGGTCGACGCCTCCAGCACTTCTGAAGGTGGAATGAACCGGAGATCGCTACTGTTCTGTGAAGCCGCCGCCTGAAGCTTTTGGAGAATACCCCGCTCCTGCCAACGCCGGGCGAGATCGTCGCGCCCGATCGGAACAGTCAAGCCCGCCAACGACCCGAGCACGTCGTGCATCCATTTGTAGTCCTCCCCAAGCTCGGCAAGCCGAATTTTGGAAGCTTCGCGGACACCGTCCTCGATACCACTGCGATCCAGCACTTTGCTTTCCGAGACCGAGGTTTCGGATGCCCTCCGCATCGCCAGAATGAAGCTGCGCGGCGCCGCGTTGCCCGCCGCGTCCGCGAGATGGTTGGGAACCCACAGATAGGTGTCGCCCGTCTTGTTACCCGCGCCCATGTACGGACCCGCGAGGACGTGGAAGAGGTCCCGCTGCCCGGCCTCGCCGTCACGCAAGCTATGGGGAATACGCCAAAGCTCTTCTTCGCGCTGATAGGCTTGGCCCAGTACGCGCTCGGTCAGGCCGCGGAACGCCTCGGCCGCGTCATCCTCTTGGCTCACCGCCGGGTTTGCAATGTGCGTCCACAGCATTCCATAGAGGTCTCGACGGGTCCATCGAAGCTGGACCTCGTCGTGCCGCAGTTTGGAGGCGTCGCCCACCATCCACATGCGCCGATCGTCGGCCATGTCCGGGCGTATGAACAGCTTCAACCTGACGCGCCGCAGGGCCTTGACGGCCAATGCGAGTTGAAGCAATCCCTCCATCTGAACTCGGATGGCTCCCCAGTCCCTGGCGATCACGTCCAAGGAGTCGAAGACCAGAACGTAGACCTTGCCTTCCTCCGTCAGCCTTTTGTCCAGTTCCCTCAGAGCGCCATTGCGGTGGGCCGGATCCTCGGCGATCCAGCGCGTGGTGGCCATCCAGCTTTCCGACGGTACGGGTGTCTCGGTCAAGGGCACCGGAGACAGCCGTATCAGCACGGCTCGCCACAATTGATCCGCACTGTAACCCTTTGACAGTATATCGGCTATTTCCTGGGGTGAAGGATAGCTCTCGTTGATAGTGTCACTGGAAAAACCAAGCTTACACTGAACATCGAGAAGACGAAGCCTGGGATATATGTCAGCAATGCGCTTCTTCAGCTCATCGTTTACCAAAACGCTCGACCAAAAACTTTTTCCTGTCCCACGATCGCCAATGACGATTGTTCGATGTGGATCGAGTGCCCCCTCGTGTCCTTCGGGCGCGAACACTTCGGCCCATTTGGGAGGGGTCGTCGCTATATGATGCTGCTCGCGATTCAGAGTCCTGAACGCGCTTCTCAGCAGGGGAACGTCGATGTCGCGCATCATGTCAGCTCCAATGCGCGGCGCACACCCGCGATGAAGTCGCCAAACGCGGCGTCATAGGTTCTTGCCTGCAAGTGATGGGCGGCGAAACGGGGATCGAACCGGCCAAACTGAGGATCGCCCATGATCACCAATGGAAAGTGGGGGCCGCTCTCGTCGAGAAGGTCGAACGCAAACACATCCGAGCCCGCATCCGGACCAACTTCATCGTAGAGGTGATCGACCCAAAGATTCCAACTCTTGTTGATGAAGGAGGGTAGATCCTTTGGGTCTGTGGGTGCCTTCGCATGCACCATCTTGAAAGCGCTCCGCAGGTCCGTATTTCCACTCTCAGGCGAGAACGTGTTCGCGAGCATTGACAGCAACAGATCATAGTCGTCAAAAGTCTGGCTGCCGTCGACGCCAAACAGCAACACCCGCGCGCCAAGGCCTAAGAGAATGGCGCCGGACGTCTCGTGGAGACCGGCTCTGGCGTCGATCAGGACAACATCATAACTCCGCAATCCCGCGACTCCGTCGATCATCGCCCCCAATTTCTCGGCGAAGCCCTTTTCGGCGAAGGTCGTCCCAGCCGAGCCGGGCGTATACGCTCGGGCCAATTTCGCCAGGTAGCTGCCCGGCGAGGGATTGCTGCGTCTGCCTGCGGCTGGAATCACGTCGACCACGGCCCGTGTCGAGGTGAGATCGCTGGTCGCCACCATCCGCGGTTCCAGGGCGGACGGGTCGCCGCCAACGGCTGCGGAAGCGAACCAGTCGACGACGCCGAATTCGGGCATGCGATCCTTGGTCAGCAGCAATGAACCAAGGCCGGGCGCCTCCAGATCGAGATCGACGACAAGCACCTTCAGACCGCTGTCCGCGAGATCCGCCGCCGTGACGCACAGTGCGGTCGACCGACCGACACCCCCCTTGAGCGAGTAGAAGATCAACCGCTTGGGTCCCTGGTCGATGAGCTGCTTCGGGCGCAGGAGCCACTCTTCACCCGCCAGACGCCGATCGATCAGCCTGACCACGTCATTTCGATCCGAAGAAAACGCCAGACGAGTGGACGGCTCGGCGCATAGCTGTCGCCAAGTGGGCGAATCCTCACGAAGTTTCAGAACGACGGCGTCACGAGGGTCGACAAAGCCTGCAAGGTCCGCATGCGCCCGTCGGGTGACCGTCTCCGTCACCGACGTTGTCGTGACGAAGGTCAGCCGCCCGAAGACATCCCGGACAATGATCCCATTACGACATTTTTCAGGGCTGGCGTGCGCCGCGATGATCTTGGCGAGCGTCTCGGGAGCCGAATCAAAGGTTTCCATGGTCAAACGCCACTAAGCCATGAAGCCGGCGAGATGATGAAGGCGGCCCGCTTGCTCCGCCCATCTGTCGTAGGACGCCTGTGCGTCACCATCGGGATGATCTTCATCATAACGGGCATCGACTTTCCAACCGTCCAGAAAATCGGAAGAGCGGATAACCAGCAGCAGCGAATACATGTGGCGCGTGCGGCCGAAAACCCGGAGGCGGTGACCCAGATCCGGGAAATGAGTCCGATACCCGGTGCCATGGTCAATATCGATCCCCGCGCGTTCGAGAACGGCCTTCACGACGCACTCCGCGGACAGCCCGACCAAATGGCCGGCCGTCTGAGGCCGCCCCGCTTCGTTCAGCGAGTATGCGTCGGCCCGGAGCCGGCGGGCGGACGCGGGGAAAGACTCGGGCATGGGGCACTCATTTCATTCATCTCGACATCGATGAAATCTACACCGAACTCAACGCGCTTTGCATCACCCAGCCCAGCGAGTTGATCGACTTGAAGCATT
>JADFZP010000443.1 GCA_015232485.1 Alphaproteobacteria bacterium | reverse complement strand
GTTTAGTTAGCGCCTATGGGATCAAGTCCGGCCATGACGAGTGGAGAGGATGGGCCACCACCCCTTCGCCGTCATGCCCGTGCTTGACAGATCAAGTCCGGCCATGACGAGAGGAGAGGATGAGCACCAAGGAGCGAGGCGGGCCGTGGTGAACCTTTTTTCCTGCTCGCCGGAATGACGCCAAGTCAGCCGCGAGCCCGCCGCATGAAGGGTTGCAGGGTCCGTTCAAGGCCCTCGGACTCGGCCAGCATCCGGCGCAGATCGGCGCGGCTCCGGCTGGCGCCGCGCCGCTTCATCTCCATGTATTCGGTGGCGGTGTCCTCGACGGCGCGCACGCCGGCCGACATGCGGAAGGGGCCGGCGAAGAATCCCTGGCCCAGGCTTGGATTGTCCCAAATGCCTTCGAGCAGGCCCAGCGCCTCGCCGAGCGACAGGGTGTCGTCGTCGTCGCGGCCGACCAAGTGCAAGCCGTGGAGGACGTCCAGGGTGCAGAAATCGGCGAAGCGGCCGACCAGCGCCTGGATCTGTTCGCCCAGGCGTTCGCGTTCGGCCTCGTCGTCCTGGCGGCGCCATTCGGCTATTCGTTGGCCGACGAACTCGATGGTGCCGGCGTCGCGCCGCATCAGCGTCCGGAACTGCTCGCCGATCAGCGGCCGGGCGGCGCCGATGTCGGTTTCGTGCCGGCGGCCCTTCAGACGCTCCTTGCCCTGCCGGACGCGCTCGACATTGACCCGCTCGGTGATGTCGCGACGCTCCCAGTGGCCGATGGCGCGGATGGCGTCGTGGTTTTCCGCCTCGGCGAAGGCCTCGCCCAGGTCGCGGAATTGCTCGGGACATTGGAAGGTCTCGACCACCGCCTCGACCATCCGCGCGTCCCAACCCAAGATTTCGGGGAAGCGGTCCTTCATGACGGCGCGCAGGCCACGGGCTTGAAAGCCCTTCAGCTTGGCGAGCACGTTCAGGAAGTCCTCCTCCTTGGTCGCCACCAGCTCGCGCAGCCGCTCGTCCAGGCCCAGGCGCAACTCCTCGACGGTCGCCGGGTCGATTCCGGCCAACAGGCGCAGCCGCGGCAGGGCCTCGCGGTCGCCGACGAATGGCAGCAGGCGTTCCAGTGCCTTGGCGTTGTTGGCGAGGATCTGGCGCGCCGCGATTCGCACGAAGAACAGCCGGCCCTCGCCGATGGTCAGCCCGCAGGCGCTGATCGTGTCGTCGGTGACGCCAAAGCCCAGCGCCTTGCCGGTCGCGCCGCTGAAGATGCGCACCAGCCCGGTCTGCCACGCCACGTCGAACATCGCCATGCCGCGTTCGATGCTGTGCGATTGCTGGATGGCGGTCTCGAAATCCTTGCCGGCGAGCAGCCGCTGGTCCTGCGGATAGGCGGCCTCCTCGATGCTTTGAAGGCCGGGGAAGATCGCCTCGGCGACGTTCATCAGGCGCTTTTCGCGCCCCTCGGGCGTCGCCAACCCCTTGGGCCGCATATGGGCGCGCACCGCCTCGGGCATGCGGGACAGCCACTTGCCGTCCCCGGCCACCGTGTCGACGACGATGCGCATGGTGCTCGCCATGACGAGCGTCCCCCCTCGATTGATCGGTGCAAGATTGGGGCAGGCGGAATGCTTAATCAAGCTTCGCCAGCTTGACGTTTACGTTAACGGCATGTAGCCTCGGGGAAAGTGATGCGGGAGCCGACGCCATGAGCGAATTCGAGCCGAAAAATCCCGATTACGCGCAGGCGGTGCGCGACGGATTCGGGCGCCAGCCCTTCATGGCCCATCTGGGCGCCCGTCTGACGGCGATCGAGCCGGGGCGGGTCGAGATCCGGCTTCCCTATCGCGACGAGGTCGGCCAGAATCACGGCTTCTTCCACGGCGGCGCGATCGGCGCCATCGCCGACGTGTCGGGCGGATTCGCCGGCTTTTCACTGATGGGCAAGGGCGGCAGCGTGCTGACCGTCGAGTACAAGATCAACATCGTCGCCCCCGGTCTGGGCGAGGAACTGATCGGCCGCGGCGAGGTGATCCGCATGGGCGGCACCCTGATCATCACCGAGGCCCGTCTTTACGTGCTGCGCGACGGCGCCGAATCGCTGTGCGCCATCGCCCTGCAAACCCTGCGCGGCAAGCAGACCGGCCGCGAAGTCGCATTCTAGACCGAAGGTGAAAGCATGATCCCCAACGCCTATCCCTCGCTGAACTACGATCTGGGTGAGACGGTCGAGATGTTGCGCGACTCGGTGCGCGACTTCGCTTCGGTCGAGATCGCGCCGCGCGCCGCCGAGATCGATCGCGTCAACGATTTCCCCGCCGATCTGTGGCGCAAGATGGGCGACCTCGGCGTGCTCGGCCTGACGGTCGAAGAGGAATACGGCGGCGCCGGCATGGGCTATGTCGAGCATGTCGTGGCGGTCGAGGAGATCAGCCGCGCCTCGGCCTCGGTCGGGCTGTCCTACGGCGCGCATTCCAATCTTTGCGTCAACCAGATCCGTCGCAACGGCAACGCCGCGCAGAAGGCCCGCTATCTGCCCAAGCTGGTGACCGGCGAGCATGTCGGGGCGCTGGCGATGTCCGAGCCGGGCGCCGGTTCCGACGTGGTGTCGATGCGCCTCAAGGCCGAGAAGAAGGGCGACCGCTGGATTCTCAACGGCTCGAAGATGTGGATCACCAACGGCCCCGAGGCCGACGTGATCGTCGTCTACGCCAAGACCGATCCGCAGGCCGGGGCGCGCGGCATCACCACCTTCATCGTCGAGAAGGGCTTCAAGGGCTTCTCGGTGGCGCAGAAGCTGGACAAGCTGGGCATGCGCGGCTCGAACACCGGCGAACTGGTGTTCGAGGATTGCGAGGTGCCGGAAGAGAACGTGCTGGGCACCCTGGGCAAGGGCGTCAACGTGCTGATGAGCGGCCTGGACTACGAGCGCCTGGTGCTGGCCGGCGGCCCGCTGGGCATCATGCAGGCCTGCCTCGACGTGGTGATCCCCTACGTCCACGACCGCAAGCAGTTCGGCCAGGCGATCGGCGAGTTCCAGCTGATGCAGGGCAAGCTGGCCGACATGTACGTGACGATGGCCGCCTCGCGCTCTTACGCCTACATGGTCGCCAGGGCCTGCGACCGCGGCGAGACCACCCGCAAGGACGCCGCCGGGGTCATCCTTTACACCGCCGAGCGGGCCACCTGGATGGCGCTCGAGGCGATCCAGTGCTTAGGCGGCAACGGCTACATCAACGAGTACCCGACCGGGCGCCTGTTGCGCGACGCCAAGCTTTACGAGATCGGCGCCGGCACCAGCGAGATCCGCCGCATGCTGATCGGGCGCGAGTTGTTCAAAGAAACGGCCTGACGCGATATGTCCCGATGGGCCCAGCCGGTGTACCATCCGGCATCCATCAATCCGGAGAGGTTGCCATGAC
>JADFZP010000442.1 GCA_015232485.1 Alphaproteobacteria bacterium | reverse complement strand
CGGTCGCCGCCGCGGGGGGCGGTTGCGCGGGCGCCTCGACGGCGGGCCGCGGAGGCGGCGCCGCCGGTCCAGAAGTTGGTGGAGTGGCGCGCTTGCCGAACATATCCTATCGCTTCCGCTTTTCGACGCCCTTCGCCTTGTCGCCCTTCAGCCAGTGGAACAGGCTTTTGTTCTTCTTGGCCGCGATCTGCTGACGGCCGGTCAACTGTACCGCCATCTGGGTGATCGATTCAGCCACCTTGTGGCCCTTCGACGCCTCGCCCAGCATTTGCCCATTGTTGGCCGCCGTGCCGAACAGTTGCGGATCGAACGGCAAGGTGGCGAAGGGCGCCACGCCCAGGGTCTCCTCGAAATCCTTGGGCGAAAGCTGGGTCTTCTTGTAGGCGTCCATGCGGTTGAGAAGCAGCCGGGTCGGCGCCGTCTCGCCCCGCTTGGCGGCCACCCCGTCCCACAAATTCTTGCAGTCGCGCAGATTGGCGAGATCGGGCAGCGCGGTCACCACCACGTCGTCGGCCAAAACCAGCGCGTGGGCGATCCAGCCGGCCCAGTGATGGGGCAGATCGAGCACGACATAGGGCGCCAACTGCCGCACCAGTTCGAGCACGCGTTCCAACGCGTCGGCCTCGACCGTCATCATGCGGCCCAGATCGGCCGGCGACAGCAGCACCTGCAAATGGTCGTCGTGACGCACCAGGAAGCGCTCGATCAGCACTTGGTCGGCGCGATCGGGATTGGCCAGGATGTCGCCGACCGTCTGCTTGGAGTCGAGATTGAGGGCCAACCCCGCCGTGCCATGGGCGAGGTCGAGATCGACCAGCACGACGTCGTCGTCGATGGCGCGCGACAGGCTCCAGGCGACGTTCTGGGCGATGGTGCTCGAACCCACCCCGCCGCGCGCGCCATAGAAGGCCAGCACCTTGCCGCGGGCCGGCGCGGATGGGTCCGAGAAGATCGAGGCGATCGCGTCGACCACCTCGCGCGGCGACACCGGGCTGACCAGGTATTCGCTGACGCCCTGCTGGATCAGGGTGCGGTAGACGTGGATGTCGTTCAACTGGCCGATCACCACCACCCGGGTGCCCTCGACGCAGACCTCGGCGAGGGCCGCCAGATGTTCCAGCATGGCTTGATCGTCGCTGGTCTCCTCGACGATCACCAGTTGCGGAGTCTGGCGGTCGGCGTAATAGGCGGGCGCCGTGTCCAGGCCACCATCGACGATGGTGAATTTCGACTTCGACAGCAGCCGGTCCTCGCGCACCCGCTCGAGCACCGCCCTGACCTCGGGCGTGGCCGCGAACGCCTCGATGGCAAGCTTGTAGATCACGGCCCTAATCCTTGAACGAGATGTAGGGCTCGACAGCCCAGGTGCTGGTCTCGACGCCGCTTCGGAACTTGTTCAGCATGTCGGTGGCGCGGGCGCCGTCGCGCCCGCTGGGCCGCCGGGCGTGCATCAGGTCGCGCGGATTGGCCACCATGGCGCCGATGTTGCGCTGAACCGCGCAGCCGAAATTGGCGCTGGGTTCGTTGGTCATGAAGGTCGACCCGCTCCACTCATAGCATTCCGGCAGCACCGCGACGTTGCGCCGGAACGAAAGGCGCGCCTCCATCGGCCGGGCCGGCTCGCCGACGATCAGGGCCAGCTCGATCTCGTCCTCGCGCAGGCCGGCCTCGACCAGCGCCTCGGCCAGCGCCCAGGCGGCCTCGCGCGCCCGCGTGTCGTCATCGGCGGCCGCCCCGACCTGGACCTGGACCGAACCCTCGCCGGCCCGCACATAGGTTTCGGCGAATTCGGTCAGCGCTTGGCGCTCGGGCTTCTGGAAGCCGTCGGACAGCGCCGCCGGCAGGAAGGCCAGCACCATCGGCCGCTGCTCGACCCGCAACGGATTGTTCAAGCGGTAGTCGTGACGCGCCACGTCACGGGCCGCGTCGCAGCCCGCGACGAAGACCAGGGCGGCCAGGGCGGCCCATGCGCGGAAACCCGATGCCATGCCGCCCCTCCCCCTATTTGACCAGATAGCCCACCGGGCCGCGCAGCGGATCGCGCCCCAGCGTGCCCAGCAATTCCTCGCGACCATAAACCTTGTGCAGGCGGCCGAGCAGGTAGAAGTCGAGATCGCTGGCCGCCACGAAGCCGTCGGTCGGCAAGGCGATGGCGCCGGGATCGGTCGGCTGTACGACATAGGCGGTGACCGAGATGACCAGTTCGGTCTCGTTGCGCTGGAACTGCTCGCTGCGGAACAGCGAGCCGATGATCGGCAGATCCTTGATCGCCGGCAAGCCGTTGTTCGACGTCGCGACGTCGTTCTGCAACAGGCCGGCGATCATGAAGCTGCCGCCGCTCGGCAGTTCGATGGTGGTCGCGGCGCGGCGCACCGCGAAGGTCGGCACCGACAGGTTCGCGTCGACCGAGGTGACCGAGCTGACCTGGGTTTGCAGGTTCAGATTGATCCGTCCGCCGTCGATCACCACGGGCTGGAAGGTCAGCAGCACGCCGAAGGGCCGGTACTCGATGGTGCGGTAACCGTCCGAGTCGGTCGAAGCGATCGGCACCTCGCCGCCGGCCAAGAGCGACGCCTGCTCGCCCGATACGGCGGTCAGCATCGGTTCGGCCAGCACCTTGAGCAACTCGTCGTTCTGGCTGGCGTCGACCGAGACATCGAGCCAGTCGAACATATCGCCGATCAGCCGGCCGGTCGGCCAGGTGACCAACAGATCGCCGGCCAGCGACTTGTCGGCGGTCACGTCGAGACGGGAATTGAGACCCAGTTGCTTGACCACCCGACGCTGCACCTCGGCGACGCGCACGCGCAGCATCACCTGATGCTCGCCCATCACCCGCAGCAGATTGACCACGTTGCCGTCGGCCTGCACGAAGCGCCGGGCGATCGACACGGCGTTGGCGACCTTCTGCTCCGAGCGCAGATTGCCCGACAGGAAGACGCTGTCGCCGACCGCGCCGACCGCGATCTTGTCGTCGGGCATCAGCTCGGAATACAGCTTGCGGATCGTCTCGGTGTCGAGTTGGACATTGACCTCGACCCGCTTGATCAGGCGGCCGTCGCGTCCAAGAAAGAAGACGTTGGTGTCGCCCACCGCCTTGCCCATCAGGAACACCTGGGTCGCCGAGCGGACCAGAACGTCCAGCGTCTGCGGGTTGCCGACCACGATGTCGCGCACCTCGCCGGGCAGGTCGATCGGCCGGGTCTTGCCCACCGCCAGATCGATCACGCCGTCGGGGCGGACATCGGCCTCGCCGGTCGACTGGCGCGGCCGGGGCGGCGGCGGCTTGGGAGCCAGCGGCACGACGCGCTGCGGCTCGGCCAATACGGTGCCGGCGGGCGCCGTGGTCATCGGCACGCGCTTCAATTCGAGCGGCACCACCTTGGGCTGGGCGGCGGCGACCGGTGGAGGC
>JADFZP010000441.1 GCA_015232485.1 Alphaproteobacteria bacterium | reverse complement strand
GTGCCCTCGACCCCGGCCGGCGGCACGTTGTCGCCCGCGAACAGCAGCGGCTGCACCGCCTTGTCGGCGATTTCCGCCTGGCGGTCGCGCACCCGCAACGTGACCCGACGCCAGCCGACCTCGGCCTGTTCGCAGGTGCCGGTGAACAGGGCCGGGAACTGGCCCGGAAAGGCCCCGCCGGCCGGCCCGCGACGCACCACCAGGGGCCGCCCGTCGAAGGCCAGGGCGCGCAGCCCGTCCAACCCGCCATCGGCGTTGTTGGCGACCACCGGCCCCCGCCCCGCCTTCGACACCCCGCCGGTCGAACGCGCCCCGTATAACCGGCGCTCGAAATTGCCGGGCACGATCAAGCGGGGTTCCCAAACCGTGTTGGCCGGGATTTCGTTCGGCCGCGTCACGTGCCCGACGCCAGAGGCGAGGCGAAGCACGGTATCGGCGCCGGCCGCTGAATCGCGCGCCGTCGCCTCCACCAGAAAGATGGAGTCGATCATCGAAGCATCCTTTCGTGATGAACGAGCGGTCAGGCCGCCGCGCGTTGCGCCGCGCCGCGCAGATCGGCGAGGTCGCGGTTGCCCTGGCGCACCGCGTCGCCAACATCCAGGGCGCCCTGGGCGGTCACCCCGCGCAGGGCGCGGATCTCGTCGCGCAGGCCCGCGACCTCCTCGCGCAGCACCGCGATCAGGGCGCCGCCGTCGTCATTGGCGGGCGGCGTCCAGTCGAGCGAGACGGGAATGCTGCGGCCATCCGGCAGCGGCACGTAGGCCTCGGGCATCCGCCCCTCGCCGAACAGGGCGAGTTGCGGCGAGCGGGCCACCCCGCCCTCGGCGTACATCTCCAGCGGCAGCGGCCCGCGCGGCGTCATGATGCCGCCCGAGGCGAAGCCGAAGGTGCCGACGATCCCCGCCGACCGGCCGGCCGTGTACATTTGCGCGGCCTGCTCCATGCGCGCCCGAAAGGCCGGGTCGCTGGCCAGCAGGGCGTTGATCTGCCCCCCGCCGACCGCCCCGCCATAGCCGAGCGCGCGGGCGAAATCGACCCAGCGATTGGCCTCGACGCCGGGCCTCGAATAGACGTCCGAGCCGAACTGGCCGCTGACCGGCGCCGCCCGGTACACCGCCTGGGCCAGCGCGTCGAAGCTGGTCGCGGTGGTCGCGCCGGTGGCCCCCAACCGATCGGCCAGCGCGCTTTGCGAGGCGACCATGGCGCGCAACGCCGCGTCGAGCATGGTCTGCAACGCCCCGATATCGCCGGACACGCCGGTGATCGCCGACACCTGCTGGGCGATCGAGCGCGCCGCCTGGTCGCGCAAATCCTCCAGCGTATCGAGCTGAAGGCGGGCCACGTCCAAACTGGCCTGCGCGGGATCGACCAACTCGCCGATCTCCTCGCCCCAGCCCCGCAACGCCGCGTCGACATCCCAGTAATCGTCGAAGTTCGAGGTGGCGTAATAGCCGCGCGCCGCCTCGATCCGCGACTGGCCCAACCCCGACATCGCGCCCAGCGCCTCGACCAGATCCTCCGAGGCGGCAAGCACTCCCGCGTCGTCGCCACCCCTCAGCGCGGCGACCCGGCGGGCCTCGGCCGCGTCGGCGGCGTCGGCCTGGACATCCCACTGCCTTCGCACCTCCTCCAACTGGGCGAGCGGCGCCAGCGGCGACAGGCTGGGGTCGATCTTGAAGGCGTCGGCCGTGGCGATCAGCCGCCGGCCCAGATCGCCGAACACCGCGACGATGTCTTGGGCGGCCGAGGTATTGGCCTCGACCGCGCCGATTTGCAGATCGATCACGTCGAGCAGGCGCCGCTGCAAGAGATCGGCGTCGAGCCCGGCGCGTTGCGCGCCGAGCGTGGCGCCGGCCAGCCCGACATCGCCGCCCGACATCGCGACATCGGCCAGCGCGGCCATGCCCTGAAGATCGAAGTCGAGCAGGCCCGAACGGTAGCCGCGCCCCGCCGTCTCCAGCGCCGACACCAGCGCCCCCGCCGCCTCGCGGGTCGCGGCGAGTTGGTCATCCAGGCCGGCCCGCAGGATGTCGGCGCGTTTTTCGCCGTAGACCCGCTCGATCTCGGCCAGCGAGTGGCCGGTCTCATCGGCATAAGAGACCGCCGCGAGGCGCCAGCCGTCCAGCGCGATCACCGCCTGGTCGGTCGCGTCGAGCAGCGGCTCGTACAAATCGCCCACCGCGTCGGCCAGCATGGCGTTGTAGGTCGCGGTGATCGTCTGGGCGCGCCCGTCGCCGCCCGCCGCCTCGATCAGCGCGGCGTCGTCCAGGCTCCGCGCCAGCCACTGGCCCAGTTCGGCGACCTTGGCGCCCAGCGGATCGGTCAATTCCATCAACCCGGCGTCGAGCCCCGCCGACCAGGTCTCGACGAAGGCGGCCACCGCCGCCCCGGCGCCCTGTTCCATCAAGGCGGCGGTCAGCTTGCCGACATCGCCGCCGATCGTCTCGGAGGCCAGCGGGGTGTTCCACGACTCCGGCTGGGCGCCGTTGTCGACGATGGTTCGCACCTCGTCGATCAGCTCGGCGCCAAGCTTCGCGTAGAACACGCCGATTTGGCCAAGGCCCGCCTCGACCGCCGAAACCTTCGGCTCCTCGATGGTGCCGGTGGCCAGCCGGTCGATCGCCGCCCCCGCCGCGAGATAGGATTGCTGGCGCCCGTCGAGCGTGGCGTCGGCCTCGGGGAACAGCACCTCGCTGTTTTCGAGATAGGCGGCGATCATTCCCGAGAAGGACGCCGCGGCGGCGTCGGCGACCGTGCCCAACGCCTTTTCCCAATCCTGATAGCCTTGCAGGAAGGCGTCGGTCATCTCGTCCCAAGCCACCGAGAAATCGACCATGTCGGTGAAGGATTTGAGATCTTCGAAGCTGGTCGCGACATCGAAGACGCGCGCCAGTTCCTCGGGCAAATTCTCGAAGGCGGCCGTTTCGACGCCCCACAGCACGGCGCGCTCGGCCGCCTCGGCGCCATCGTCGAGGCCCATATAGGTGGCGCCCTCGTTGAAGGTGCCGCCCGCTCCGGCGAAATAGCCGCCAAGCAACGCCCCGTCGCGCGCCACGGTGGTGCCGATGCTGGTCGACAGCGAAAGCGGCTTCGCGTTGTAGGCGCCGAAGATGGTGTTCAGCGAGGTGGCGATCGCCTCCGCCGCCTTGATCATGGCGGCCTCGTCGCCGCCGTCGAGTTGAGAGGTGTAGGACACGTGCGCGCGGCCATTTTCCGCGCCCACCGTCCCGATGGCGTAGGGGAAATCCTGATCCGAGAACGCCTCGCCCAACGCGGTCGCCAGGAAGCTGCCGATGATCGCCCCGATCGGGCCGCCCACCGCGCCCAGTTGGGTGCCCAGTTGGGTGCCCAGATAGGCCCCGCCGATCGACCCGGCGGTGGACGCCGCCGTGCCCAGCACCGGATTATCCCA
>JADFZP010000440.1 GCA_015232485.1 Alphaproteobacteria bacterium | reverse complement strand
TGAACGGAAAATGGGCCCGGCGGCTTTCTGCCACCGGGCCCGGCGGAGAGCGTGTTCAAGACGTCAACGCTTGATGCGGATCAGTTCGTCCAGCATCTCGTCGGCCGTGGTGATGATCTTGGCCGAGGCCGAATAGGCCCGCTGGGTGGTGATCATGGTGGTGAATTCCTCGCCCAGATCGACGGTCGAGGATTCCAGGGACGCGGCGGCGATCGACCCGGCGCCCGCTTGGCCGGCGGTGCGCAACGTGTAGTCGCCCGAGTCGGTGGTGGCGATCCACGAGTTGCCGGTCAAGGATTCCAAGCCGTTGGCGTTGGTGAAGGTGGCGACCGGGATCTGGAAGACCGGGACGCGCACGCCGTTGTCGAACAGGGCGGTGACGACGCCGTCCTCGCCGATGGTGACGCCCGAGAAGTTGCCGAACTTGGCGCCGTTCTGGTTGATGTAGGTGATCTGGTAGTTGCCCGAGAACTGGGTCATGCCGTCGCCGGTGCCCTCGGTGCCGAGCGACAGGGTGATCTTGCTGGACGTCGTCCCGTCCATGTCCAGCGAGCCATTCCAGAAATCGTGGGTCATCTTGCTGATGTTGATGCCGCCCGATGCCGGGGTGCCGTTGCCGTTGAACACCAGGGCCGGCGAGCCGACGCCCTCGACCGTGAAGGCGGCCGGCGCGTTGCCCAACCCGTCCAGCATGGTGGCCAGCGGGGTGATGGTCGAGGACGAGGTGCCGTCCTTGGCCCAGATGCGCAGGTAATTGCCGTCGCCGGTGGCGGTGAAGTTGTCGCCGATCGTCGAGTGCTGCTTGATGGCGTTGATGGTCGCCTGCAAGGTGGCGGCGGTGGTGCCGCCGATCTGGATCTCGTCTTCGTTGGCCGGGGTGCCGGCCACGTAGGTGAAGGTGTTGCCGTCGATGATGATGGTGTCGGTGGCGATGGTGGTCGACAGATCGATGGCGCCCATGCCGGGCACGGCGCCCAGCGACACGCTGCTCGACGAGCCGGTCTCGACGATGCCCGCCGGAACCGTCATGGTCGAGGCGGCGTTGCCGCCGAACTTCTGAATGATCAGGCTGCTTTCCGAATAGAACGAGAACAGCTCGCCGCCGTCCGAGGAATTGATCTTGGAGGCGATGTTCTGCAACGCGCTGGCCAGCGTGCCGTCATAGGTGACCACGATGTTGCCGACCGCCGAGGCGCCCGAGGCGTCCGAGTCGAACTCGTAGGTCAGGCCGTTGATCGAACAGGTCATGTCGTCGCTGGGCGCCGAGGCGAATTCAAAGCGCGCGGCGGCCGTATGGAGGTTGCCGTCGTCGTCGGTGATCTCGGTCTTGTTGACGCCGACCGGCGGGGTGATCCGGGTGCCCCACATGTTCTCCGAAATCTTGTGCCACGAGAACACGGTGTTGTGCGGGTTGCCCAGCGAGTCGTAGATCAGGATGCTGGTGTCGTGCTCGGCGCCGATCGAGTCCGAGGACGGCAGGTTGGCGCCCAGGCTGATGCCGGTGGTGGCGTCGGCGGTGCCGCCCAGCTCGTTGACGTTCAGCGAGCGCATCTCGGTGGTGCTGACGATGTTTTCGTTGACGTAGTGGTAATCCGAGACGCCGGCGTCCCAATAGGCCTTCATATAGGTGTTGGCGCCGATGGTGACTTCGCGGGCCTGCGGGTTCGAGTTGCTGGGGACCAGCGGCCAGCCTTGCAGGTAGAAGCCGCCGACGTTGCGCAGATAGCCGTCCTTGTCGACCTTGAACGAGCCGGCGCGCGAATAGGCGAACATGCCGGTGCCGGTGGTGGCGGGGTCGCTTTCCGTGTTGGTCACGAAGAACCCCTGCCCCGACAGCGAGATGTCGGTCGACGAGCTGGTGGCCTGCAACAGGCCCTGCACGTCCATGCCGCCGCGCGGGGCGGACTGCACGCCGCCCGGCGAGTACTTGGTCATCGACACCTGCTTGGTGACCAAGGTCTGGAAGTTGATCTTGGTGCCCTTGTAGCCCACGGTGTTGACGTTGGTGACGTTGTCCGAAATCGCGCCCATGGCCGAAGCTTGGGAGGACAGACCGGAGACGCCAGCGAAGAGTGCGCCATACAAGCTCATTTTTCTTCTCCCTCATTCGGGGCGGCGGCGCCGGGCGCCTGCCACCCATCGTTCCCGGTCAATTGCTGGTGGTGGTCTTCTTGGGCGGCAGCCCGTCGCGGACGGCGAGCACCTTGTCAAGGTTGATCGGCGCGCCGCCCACGTCGAGGATCACCTCGTCGCCCAGCGAGGTGACGCCGTTGACCTTGCCGGTGACGGTGACGCCCGCTTCGACGTCGGCCTGGCCCTCGTAGCCGATCGCCGTGACCGTCACGACATAGGAGCCGTCGGGCATCTGCTTGCCGTTGTTGTCCTTGCCGTCCCATTCGACGTCGTAGCTGCCGGGCTTGGTCTCGCCCATCGTGCTCCACACCACCTTGTTCTTGTCGTCGAGGATCACCACCGAGTTGTAGGCGGCCTGTCCGCCCTCCAGCGTGTAGGTGAAGCGCGCCTCGCCGTCTTGCAGCGGCAACCGGTTGTCGTCGGCCTGGACGTATTTGCCCAGATAGTTCACCGACGACGCGACCTTGTTGCTTTGTTGCAGGCTGATCATCGTCTCGAGGTTCTCGTTGACGCTGATCTGCTGCTCGACGTTGGCGAACTGGACCAACTGGTTGGTGAACTCGGTCGACTCCATCGGCGACAGCGGGTCTTGGTATTTGAGCTGCGTGGTCAGAAGGACCAGGAAGGTGTCCAGGTTCTCGGCCAGCTTCTTGCGCGAGGAGGCGCTGTCCTGGGCGCCGGTGGCGCCGGTGGCGGAGCTGAGCGCCGCGGATGCTGCGGTGGTCATTTGGCGATCCTCCTCAAACCTGGATGTCGACGCCGCCGCGCGCCGTCCGCAGGGCGGACGCGTCGTTGGCGGGGGCGGGGACGTTGTCCATGGTCATGTCGACACCGCGCTGGCGCGGCGTCCGCTGCTGCTGGTTCTGGGCATCGCCCCTGGCCATGTCGCCGCCCTTCTCGCCGCGCAGGCTGAAATTCAGGCTGTCGGAGTCGGTCTTCAGACCGGCCTCGTTCAGCGCCTTTTCCAGATTGCGCGAGTCCTTCTGCATGGCGTCGAGGGTTTCGCGGCTGTCGGCGATGATCGTCGCGCCGACCCGGCCATCGGTGCCGATATCGAGCTTGACCTCGATGCGGCCCATGTCGTCGGGGCGCAACTGGATGACGATGTGGTCGTTGCCGGTCTTGGCCGCCTTGGTGATCTGGACGCTGACCTGTTCGCTGACCGGAGGCTGCGGCGTGTGCGGCTTGGCCTGCTGCGCCTCCTTGGTCTGCTGCGGCTGGGCGGGGCGCTCGGCCTTCTGGGTCTGCTGGACGGGGGCGGCCGGCGTGGCGGGCTGCGCCGGGGCGGCG
>JADFZP010000439.1 GCA_015232485.1 Alphaproteobacteria bacterium | reverse complement strand
TCGGCGCGAGATGGAAATGCTGCCGAGCGGGCCGCACAGCACTGGGACATAGCGCAGAACGCTCAAGAGGCGGGAGACTATGCGACGAAATGGGGGGCGGATTGGGAGATGACGCATGGTCATCTCAAGAAAGGCGGGCGCGGCGGGAGGTCGCCATGGCAGATACTCTTGGACGTTAAGAGTGGAAACCAAAACGACGTGAAGCTGTTCCAGCAATATGCAATCGCATTCAAGGGCGCGAAGCAACTCAATTGGTTTGGCGCCGTGCGAAAACTGTACAGGGTCGATGACACGTCTGACCGTGAAGCGGCTGACGCTGGGGGCGACGATGGCGCGGCCGTCGCCTTTATTGCAGAGGCGACCTATCGGGAATTGGCGCGGCGCAATCTGGAACTGGCTCTGCTGCGGAAGGCTGCGAGCGGCGGCTTGATGGGGGTCCTGCTCTTCCTGGAAGGTCAGGGGGTCGGGATTTCCGGCTGTCACCCTGGGGATTGGCGGGGGATGCGCGAACAGGACATCGCGGGGCGTCGAGCGTCGGCGGCAAGTAAGCGACGAATGCGCAAGGCGCTTTCGTCTGTCGCTGTAGGTGGCTGGTCATGACCGTGACCTGCGAAAAAGAATTGCTCTGGACAGAGCAATTGCCTGGGCCGTTCGGAACTGTGGTCATTGTGTCGTGCTGGATGGCCGATGATGAGGCAATCGTTGTCGCTGATCTTCAAGAAAGTCGTCCATTGGTCAGAAACGAGCGGCGCCGCGTGAATAGGATGATCCGCGAGCTTCTGCGGGGCTTCGTTGCTGATTGCAATGTTCGCCAGCGGCGTCTGGTTGAGCAACAGGACGGCGCCGGCGATGGTGATGACTGATCTGGCTCGGCGTCTGGGCTACTTGGCGCGCGTGGGCTGGGTCGCAATCAAATCTTCCAGGTCGACTTGCTGGGGCTTGCGGCGGCGGCCGCCACCAGGCGGGGCCCCTCTGGGGTGGCTGGTGGCGGCCGCCGCCGCAAGCGTGGCTTCGATCGTTTGTCGTATCCAATCGGCGCGGGAGGCGGTTCCGCGCATGGCGTCGATTCGGGCGAGCAGGTCGGGCGACATCCATAGGCCGAAACGGACATCTCCCGCTTGTTTCCTGCGGGCCTGATAGGCGGTCTGGCGCTCGGCGTCTGATTTCATTTCCCACCTGTAAGGTGCTTTACGTAAGGCGCTTCACGCGTCGGCTCTCGGCGTGATACGCTTCACGGATGCTGACGATAGGGGGAGGGCGCCGTGGAAGGCAATCTCGATCTGGATGGGTGGGTCCTCGACTTGGTCGAGGCGGTGGCTCCTTTGGGCGGCTGCGCCGCATGGCTGGAAAGCGCCATCGCGGCGAAGTTGTGCCGCGATGACGGTTGCGAGATGGCGGCGGGGGCGGACGCGCGGGAGCTGCTGGTGGCGTACTGGGGCGGCGAATGAGCCGTGTAATCACCGTGGTGATTGGCGAATTGGCGCTGTCGTTGTCGAGGCCGGCGGCGATTGATCTGGCTGAACAGTTGGCGCGGGAATTGGCCGATTGGCGAGAGCGCGAGGATCTGCGGCGGGAGCAAGAATTTGCGGAGCGGCGGTGCAAGGTCCAGGCGGCGCTGGTCGATGCAGGCGCGCGACTGTTGGTGGATTTGCGGGGCAGGATCGGGGCGGGAGAGCGGCGAACCGCGGCGGTGTCTGCCCTGGCGAGGGAATGCGGGGAAAGCCGGGCCTGGGTCGAGTTGGCCATGAAGGCGGCGCGGCGATCGGCGAGGCAAGCTGTGCTCGAGCGCGTGTTGCATTTGGTCGTTCAGGGGCGCGCGAATGCCGACATTGCCGAAGCGGTCGGGCTGAGCGCGGGGGCCGTTGCAGCCATCATCGCCCGCCATCGAGCGGGCGTTGTCGAAACCGATACTGTCGTATCAGTCGTCAAGGGCCGCTCGGACCCACGCGGACCCACGCGCAGCCCCACTTGGGGCGAGCATGGGGAGCATGGGGAGAACGGGGCGAAGCCCTTGCCCTTTACGTCGCACAAAAAGACAAGCTCCCCCCAAGGGGGCAGGAAACACCCTGCCCCCTTGCCTCGCGGCGAGCGGGAGAGCGCGAGGGGAACCCCTCGCCCCTAACGTCAAAACTTGTGGCGCCCATGCGCCACACTGTTCTTGCTCGCGCCAAGCGAGCTTGGCGCGAGCCAATGAGGGGCGTCGGAAGCTCTTTGGTCACAACATGATGTTGTGCCAAGGCGTGAACCGGGGCACTATCGGCTTGACGGCCTGAGATAGATAGATAGAGCCAGCGCCCCAAAGAGAGTGGCCAGAGCCAGATAGATGCAGAACGTGCTGTCAATGAGGATGAAATGATGATGATGAGCGCAACCAATCGGAGCGCGTTCGTCAGACCCTGAAAAAACGAAAGCCGGACTTGGCGGTCCGGCTTTCGGTGAGGATCGGGAGAAGACCCCCGGATCGGCTCTGTAGCAAGACCGATCTTATGGCTTCCCGATCCCCCAATCAAGGTCTGACGTGCGCGGCTCCCCCACCCAGGGGCGAGAGATGCTGCAAGAGTTTGGTCAACCGATTGTCGAGGGGTCCTTCGAGTGGGCCATTTCCCGAGGGTTTGAAGGTGGTGTTGCGGGCGGCCAGCCGGCCGTCGGAGCATCGCAGGTTCCCGAGAAGCGCACGGCGGCCGGCTGGCCGCCCGCCTCCCTTGACAGAGGGGGAGTAACGTTTCCCGAAAGGGGTATGCGACCGATCATAGGGGCTGTTTCCGCTGAAGAAGATCGGGACGCTCCTCAGGATGAGCGGGACCGTGAAGCGGCTTACGCGCGTGCCAGGGCGAGGCGCGAACTGCGCCAGATTTCAGCGGCGGCGCTGCCTCGGGAGGCGGTCGCGACATGCGGCCGGCATGCGGGCAGTGACCCCGGCTATACGGTGGATGACCAGCGTTACGTTGCGGTTCGGCGGGGCCAGCATGGGGCCTTTTTCGGCAACGTGGTGACTTGCGGCTCGGTTTGGCATTGCCCGGTCTGCGCGGCCAAGATCGCGCAAGAGCGGCGGCGCATGGTGTCCAGCGCGATCTCCGAGCATATGGCTGCGGGCGGCATGTCGGTCATGCTGACGCTGACCAGTAGGCACAGCCGGTCAGACGATGTGAAGGCACTGCGCATTGCGCAAGCGAAGCGGTGGCGCGGTTTGCGGTCGGGCCGAAAGGCAAAAGACCTGGATACCGCTTGCGGGATGATTGGTGGGCTTCGCGTGTTCGAGGTGACGCATGGGGAAAGCGGCTGGCATCCTCACTTCCACATCCTCTTGTTCTTTCAGAACACCACGTTGGATCGGATTTGGCATTACTGCGAAACGCTCATTTCGTGGTGGCTCGAATCCTCGGCGCGAGATGGAAATGCTGCCGAGCGGGCCGCACAGCACTGGGACATAGCGC
>JADFZP010000438.1:1935-3435 GCA_015232485.1 Alphaproteobacteria bacterium | reverse complement strand
TGTTCTTGAACACGCCACGATGCCGGTGCTGATGAATCACTGACGCGGATGGAGGGCCCCCGCCTTCCTTGGCTCGTCACCCCCGCGAAAGCGGGGGTCCATGTTGGATGCGGCTATGGAGTGATCCGCCAAACATGGATGCGGCGATCCATCGCGGCCGTTTAGAGGCTTCCCAGGATCGCCAGCCCGGCGGCGCCCAAGCCGGTCACCACGGCCGCCACCACGGCGAGGCTGAGGACGCCCACCGCGAGGCCCGCGAGGACGACGGCGCCGTCGCGTTCAAGCAGGCCCAGCGCCAGCAGGCTGACGCCGATCGCCGGGGGAATATTGCCGAACGGAATGGGCAGGACGATGGCGGTGGCCAGCAGCACCGCCATCACGCCGATCACCCAGCGCTCGACGACCGGCGCGGTGAATTGGGGCAGACGCGGCGCCAGCACGCGCTCGATCCGTTGCAGCCAGGGGGTCGCCAGATCGACGAAGCGCGAGAATTCGCGCACCGGCAGCGAGCGGCTGGCCAGCCAGCGCGGCAGCCAGGGGCGCGACCAGCCGCCGGCCAATTGCAGCGCCAGAATCAACAGCGGCATCCCCAGCACGGCCGACATGCCGGGCAGCGAGGGCAGCGTGTTGGGCAGCGCGAAGACCAGCATCAAGAGGCCGAAGGCGCGATCGGCCAGGGCCGCGTCGATCTCGCCCAGCGTGACCCGCTCGCCGGGCAGACCGGCGGCGAGCTCGCGCAGGATGCCCGAAGTGCGAGGCGGCGGCGGGGTGGCGTGATCCCTCATGACGGCCAGGAATTGGGTGCCGCACCACCCATGCGCAAGGCCCGCCCCCTCATTCGCCAGACCAGCCGCAGGCCGCCAGCGCGGTCTTCATGTGGGCGGGCGGTGGCGCGGTGACGACGAGCGGCGGCTTTCCGGCCTTCAGCGGCAGCGCCACCGAGCGCGCGTGCAGATGGAGCGGCAACCCGGCCTCGCCGCCATACAGCGGGTCGCCAAGGATGGGGCACCCCAACGACGTCAGATGGGCGCGGATCTGATGGGTGCGGCCGGTGCGTGGCCGGCATTCGATCCAGCACAGCCCGCCGCCGCGGCCCAGCACCCGCCAGTCGGTGACCGCCGTCTGGCCGGCCGGATCGGCGATCATCCGCCAGTCGCCCTTGCGCGTCTCCTTGGTCAGGGCGAGGTCGACCCGCCCCTCCTCGGCCGTCGGGCCGCCCGCCACCACCGCCCAATAGACCTTCTCGACCCGCCCCTCGGCGAAGAGTCGGCCCAGCTTGGCCAGCGCCTTGCGGTGCCGGCCCAGCACCAGGCAGCCACTGGTGTCGCGGTCCAGCCGATGGGCCAGGGCGGGCGCGTGGGGCAGCCCGAAACGCAGGGCGCCGAAATGCCGCTCGAAATCGTCGGCATTCGGCGATCCGCCATGCACCGCCAGTCCGGCGGGCTTGTCGAGCACCAGCACCAGCCCGTCCCGGTGCAGCACCCGCGCCTGGATCTCGTC
>JADFZP010000438.1:0-1835 GCA_015232485.1 Alphaproteobacteria bacterium | reverse complement strand
GCCGTCTGTCCGGCCTCGAACGAATCCATGGCGACCTTTTTGCCCGAGGACCGCCCGCGGCGCAGATCGAGGCCCAGCTTGGCGAATTCGGCGTCGACCACGGCGTGGCGGACCACCACGAGGTCGCGGCCGGTGGTGCGGCGGATGGCTTC
Organism: Alphaproteobacteria bacterium; assembly: GCA_015232485.1. GTDB lineage: Bacteria > Pseudomonadota > Alphaproteobacteria > Rhodospirillales > Magnetospirillaceae > JADFZP01. The sequence continues at coordinate 1,683 of JADFZP010000438.1, read as the reverse complement.
CTCGCGGTCCTGCTTCATGGCGACCAGCTTGTCGGCGATCGACACGGCCATGCCGAACAGGAACGAGCCCTTCTCATCGTCGCCGTAGCGGATGAAGCGCTGGCTTCGCTTGTGCGTTTCCCAGCCGCTCCGCAGGGCCAGCGCCACCAGGTCGTAGACGTAGCGGGCCATCTCGACGCCCGGCTTCAGGCCGAAGAACACGTAGCGGACCCTGCCCGTCTCGTCCTTTTCCTGCCACACCTTGCAGTCGCAGAACGCGCCGATGGCCGACACGCAGACCGAGATCGGCTGGCGTTGCTTGCGGTTGGTCTCGACCACGCCGCGTTCGCATCGCTCGTCCGCGATGTCCAGATCGGACAGCGACAGGTCGTGCCGGTCCAGCAATTCGGCGACTTTGGCGGCGGCCGACAGCGCCTCGTCCTCGGTGCAGCCATTGGCGACCGTCTTGGCCCGCAGCGCCTGGATGCGGCTTTTCCATTTTTCGAGATCGTCGGTCATGGCCTCACCATTCGCCCGCGCCGGGCAGCATGGCGCGCACCGCCACCATGCCCTCGGGCGCGATCCCGGCCGCCTCGGCTACGGCGAGCACCGTCTGGTCGCCATCCTCGAGCACGAAATCGAGGACCGCCCCGAGAAAACACGGGTCCTCGACCCGCCGCCGAAAATCGTCCGCGCCGCATCCGGTCAGCGCCACGAAGCGTTCGAGCAGGGACTCGTCGGCCGCGACATGCGCCAGCGCGTGCAGGGCGACGGCCTCGGCATCCCTCGGGCCAAGCTTGATCGGGCGTTGCGCCATGGTCGCGCCACTATGGACATGCCGGCCGCGGCTGGCAACCCGAACCCTTGACCTTCGCGATACAACATCCACATACCATCCACAGGGATGGAAACCGGATGGAGAAGCCGTGATGACCGATACCGACAACGTGCGCGACTTGCGGCCCAAGGCGGCCGACAGCGAGAAGATCACCATCAATCTCGGCTATGTCGATCTCGGTCACGTCGATCTGATGGTGCAGGAGGGATTCTATTCCAACCGCACCGACTTCATCCGCACCGCGATCCGCAACCAGATCGACCGGCACGCCGACGTGGTTCGTCATGCGGTGGCGCGCAAGAGCGTCGATCTGGGCCTTCGCCATTACCGACGCGAGGATCTGGAGGCGGCGCGCGACGCCGGACGGATGCTGAACATCCGCGTCCTTGGCCTTGCCACCATCGCCCGCGACGTCGGCCCCGAGCTGGCCCGCGCCACCATCGCCTCGATCGAGGTGCTGGGCGCCTTGCACGCCAGCGCCGAGGTCCGAGCGGCGCTGGCCGATCGCATCGTCTGACCCGATCCGACCCATGACGACACGCCTGACCCACCTTCTTGCCCGAAAAGTGAGGCTCATGTTCGACAAACTGCCCCCCGACATGGCGGAGGCCCTCCGCCTGACGCGCGCCGGCCGTCTCGCCGACGCGACCGCGCTGATCCGGCGCCGGCTGCCCGGCGGCAAGCCCGACGCGGCGGACGCCGATACCGCCGACATCGACTTGGCCCCGCTGTCGGTCGAGCTTTCCGATCTCAAGGCGCCGGAACCGCCCACCCCGGCCGAGACCTTGCGGGAGGCCCTGCGCGGCTTTCGCGGTCGCGCCGTCCCGGCCTCACCCCTCCCCGAGGGGGCGTCGTTCGAGGCGCAC
>JADFZP010000437.1 GCA_015232485.1 Alphaproteobacteria bacterium | reverse complement strand
GGGCGCCCCGCGTGATCGGCGGCGACGGCCTGCCGGCGGTGGTCGCGTTCGGCGTCGACCGCCTGGACGAGGCGCCGCGATTCCGCCGCACCGGACTCGAACGGATCGGCGACGACACCGTCGAGTGGATGGCCCGCGACTAAACCGTTTTATCAAGACGTCGAGGTAAGCACTTATGTTCACTGGAATCATCACCGATGTGGGCGAGGTTCGCAGGGTGGTCCGCGCCAAGGCCACCGACGACACCCGCTTCGAGATCGCCACCCGTTTCGACATGGACGCCGTGCCGATCGGCGCCTCGATCGCCTGCTGCGGCGTATGCCTGACGGTGGTCGCCAAGGATGCCGGATGGTTCGCCGTCCAGGCCTCGGACGAGACCCTGTCGAAGACCACGCTGGGCGGCTGGCGCGAGGGGCGCGCGGTCAACCTCGAACGGGCGCTGAAATTCGGCGACGAACTGGGCGGTCACATCGTCTCGGGCCATGTCGACGGCGTGGCGCGGGTCGTCTCGATCCGGCCGGAGAACGAGTCCAAGCGTTTCGTCTTCGAGGTGCCCGAGGCGCTGAAGCGTTTCGTGGCGCCCAAGGGCTCGGTGGCGTTGGATGGCGTCTCGCTGACCGTCAACGAGGTCGAGGGGGGGCGGTTCGGGGTGAACATCATTTCCCATACCCAATCCGAAACCAACTTTGGCCGCTTGGCCGAAGGGGATGCGGTCAACATGGAAATCGACATGCTGGCGCGTTATGTTGCTCGGCTGATGGAAAAGGATTGAGGGCCGTGCCGCATCGAGAACACCTGTCGTCGATCGAAGAGATCATCGAAGAAGCCCGCAACGGGCGCATGTTCATCCTGGTCGATGACGAGGACCGCGAGAACGAGGGCGACCTGGTCATCCCCGCCCAGATGGCCACGCCCGACGTCATCAACTTCATGGCGCGGTTCGGCCGTGGGCTGATCTGCCTCGCGCTGTCGCGGGCGCGGGTCGAGCAGTTGAACCTGCCGTTGATGGCCCGCCAGAACGGCACCCGCCACGCCACCGCCTTCACCGTTTCGATCGAGGCGCGCGACGGGGTGACCACCGGCATCTCGGCCTCGGATCGCGCCCGCACCGTCGCGGTGGCGATCGACCCCACCAAGAGCCGCGACGAGATCGTCACGCCGGGCCACGTCTTCCCGCTGGTCGCCCGCGAGGGCGGCGTGCTGGTGCGCGCCGGCCATACCGAGGCGGCGGTCGACATCGGCCGCTTGGCGGGCCTCAACCCTTCGGGCGTGATCTGCGAGATCATGAACGACGACGGCACCATGGCCCGCATGCCCGACCTGATCGAGTTCGCCAAGCATCACGGCCTGAAGATCGCCACCATCGCCGACCTGATCGCCTATCGCCGCCGCCACGACAAGATCGTCGAGCGCACCCTCGAGGCGCCGTTCGTGTCGGTTTACGGCGGCAATTGGCGGATGATGGTCTATGTCAACACGGTGGCCTATGCCGAGCACATCGTGCTGGCCAAGGGCGACCTGACCGCGCCCGGCCCGGTGCCGGTTCGCATGCACGCCATGAACGTGCTCGAGGACGTGCTGGGCGACACCCATCGCAGCCGCACCAGCGATCTGCACGCCGCCATGCGGATGATCGCCGAACATGGCCGCGGCGTCGTCGTGCTGATCCGCGAGCCGCTGCCCACCAGCCTCTCCGATCGTCTGCGCGCCCGCATCGAAGGCACCCAGCCGCCGGAAATCCTGCGCGATTACGGAGTCGGCGCCCAGATCCTGCTCGATCTCGGCATCACCGACATGATCTTGCTGTCGAACTCGAACAGGACCATCATCGGCCTCGAAGGCCATGGCCTCACCGTGCGGGAGAGGCGGGCCATCCCAGAGGGCGAGGGGGGCTGAACCCATGGCGGGAATGAAGATCCTGATCGTCGAGGCGCGCATCCACGACGACGTCACCGACGCGCTGGTCAAAGGCGCCATCAAGGAGCTGGCCGCCGCGGGCGTCGGCTTCAAGCGGGTGATCGTGCCAGGCATCTTCGAAATTCCCGCCGTCATCCGCTATGCCATCCGCGCGATGGAATTGCGCGCCACCGACGACCGTTACGCCGGCTATGTGGCGCTCGGCTGCGCGGTAAGTGGCGAGACCGTCGGCTACGACCACATCTGCCGCCAAGCCCTGGGTGGCTTGCAGACCTTGGTTCTGCAATACACCCTGGCGCTCGGCACCGGCATCCTGCTGGTCGACACCCACCAGGACGCGCTCGAATGGGCGCAGCCCGAGCGTGGCAACGCCGGCGGCGACGCGGCCAAAGCCTGCCTGAGAATGATCCAGTGCAAGCGCGAGCTGCACCTTTAGGCCCAGCGATCGAGGTTCGATGTCCAAAAAGCCCGCGAAACGTGTCATCACCCCCGCCCAACGGCGCCGCAGCGCGGCGCGCCTGGCGGCGGTGCAGGTGCTTTATCAAATCGACATGAGCGGCGCCTCGGCCGACGAGGTGCTGCGCGACGTGTTGCAGCGGGGTGGCATGGCGGTGGCCGCCGCCGCCGCGGTGGCCGACGAGGACGGGCGCGAACCCCCCGAGACGATGATCGAGCCGGACGGCGAATTGCTCACCTTCCTGGTGCGCGAGACTTTGGACGAGCGCGAGCGGTTCGACGAGGTGATCGGCGCGTCGCTGTCCCGCGACTGGCCGGCCGAGCGCTTGGAAGCCGTGCTCAGGGCGATCCTGCGGGCCGGCGCCTGCGAAATGATCCGCCGTCCGGCGGTTCCTCCCCGAGTGGTCATCTCGGAATGGGTCGACGTGGCCCACGCCTTCTATGCCGGGCACGAGCCGGGCATGGTCAACGCCGTCCTCGACCGAATCGCGCGGGTCGTCCGCCCCGAGGAGATGGGCGGAGAAAATGGCCGCCCCTGACGAGTTCCGCCTGATCGCCGAGTTGTTCGCGCCGCTCGCCGCGGCCGAACCCGGCGCCTTCGGGCTGACCGACGACGCCGCCGTGATCGCCTGCGGCGCCGGTGGCGATCTGGCCATCACCAAGGACGCCATGGTCGCCGGGGTGCATTTCCTCCCCGACGACCCGCCCGATCTGGTGGCGCGCAAGCTGGTGCGGGTCAATGTCTCGGACCTCGCGGCGATGGGCGCCACGCCCTGGGCCGTGTTGCTGGCCGCGGCCTTTCCGCGGGGCTCCGACGAGTCGTGGTTGCGGCTGTTCGCGGCCGGACTGGCCGCCGATCTGCGGGAGTTCGGGATGGCGCTGCTGGGCGGCGACACGGTGGTCACGCCGGGGCCGTTCACCCTCAGCCTGACGGCGATCGGCCGCCTTGGTCCGGCCGGGCCGCTGCGCCGAGCGGGGGCCAAACCGGGCGACGGCGTGTGGGTGTCGGGCAGCCTGGGCGACGCCGCCCTGGGCCTGTGCGTGCTGCGCGACGGCTTGGCTCTGGC
>JADFZP010000436.1 GCA_015232485.1 Alphaproteobacteria bacterium | reverse complement strand
TGACACGTGGATGCCCGTGTCAAGCACGGGCATGACGGCGAAGGGTCGGTGCCGATTTTTTCCGCTGTTTTACCGGCGAGCCAATGAACTGACCCATCGGTCCTTAGTGTCCTTGGTGTTTCCCCATCTGTTGTCTTGGTGGTCGATCTACCTTCAGCGGGTATTCCGCCTCGGCGGTGTAGTCCGCCCCGGCGCGGCCGAGGTGGCTCGAGAACAGCACGAATTGGTCGATTCGCTCGGGCCCGGCGCGGAACAGGTTGTTGGCGGCGATGTAGCTTTGCACCCGATGAAGGGGCGCGTCCTTCAGGCGGGCCAGGGTGACGTGGGGCAGGAAGCGGCGCGGTTCGGGGGCCAAGCCGGCCCGCACCACCGCCGATTCGACCTTGTCGCGCAGATGGACCAGTTCGGGAACGCGCTCGACGCCCGCCCACAGCGCGTTGGCGCGGCGTCCGGATTGGAAGGTGCCCAGCCCGTTGAGCATCAGGTCGAGGGGCGGGGCGCGCACCTCGCTTAAGGTTTCGTGGATGTCCTGGCCGGTCGCCTCGTCGACCTCGCCGATGAAGCGCAGGGTCAGGTGGAGATTGCGGTCCTCCACCCAGCGGGCGTTGGGCAGCCCACAGGCGAGCACCGCCAACCGCTCGCGCAACGCGTCGGGCAAGGCGAGCCCGACGAACAGGCGGATCATGGATCGTCGTCCCGCGGAAACAGGGTCAGAACCCCGGTATAGGCGTAGAAGCGGTCCAGGCTGATCTCGCCATTGGCGTAGAAGCCGGTCAGCGGGAAATCGCCCAGCACGCGATGAATGGTCGCCACCTCGGCTCCGGGCGAGCCGAACATGTGGGCGCCGCGCGCCACGCACGACACGTAGACCCCGCCCCGGATCGCCCGCCCTTCCAGGCGGTCGCGCAAGTGGGCGCACATGCGTTCCAAATCCTCGTGGGCGGCGTTGGGGTCGCGCCGCACGAAGATCAACTTCTCGCCCGCCCGCACCTGGGCGCCGATGGCCAGCCAGCCGCGACTCGGATCGATGCCGACCAGATTGCGCACCAGGTAGTCGGCGGTGTCCGAGCCGGCGATCGGGATGGCGGCGTGGATGTAGCCGGCGACGCGGCGCAGATCGCGGGCCAGGATTTCGCCGACATCGTCCTTCAGCACGTCGAGCGCCGGCCGACCGTCCAGCGAGATCACCACCGATTCGACCGATTCGGTGACCACATGCGCCTCGCCGATCGGCGTGCAGCCCTGGGTCAGCCCGGTGACCAGCGGCACCCGCGACGACAGCATGACGCCCGACAGCCCGTCGCCCACCAGACGGCCCGCCACTTGGCGGCCGGTTCCCGGATCGACGGTCAGGCCGCCGACCAGGAAACAACCGCTGTCACGCGCCAGCTCGACGATTCGGCGGGTCAGCTCGGGCAGCAGCGGATTGCCGTGGACCAGGGCCAGGCTGGGCCGGCCGCTTTCCATCCAGGCGCCGTGCCGGGTGGCGAAGTCGGGTCCGACCTCGTCGAACAGCCGCCACGTCTCGGGGGGAAAATCGGCCAGCAGCACGCTGACCCCTCCGCCCTCGTGGATTTCGCCGCCGCCCGCCACCACGCCGAAGCCGACGCCGCCCACCCAGTTCTGCACATGGGTGGTCTCGCGCAGGAAGGTCACGATGCTGCCCAGATCGCCCGCGAAGGCTTGGGTGACGTAAACGAAGCCCAGCGCGTCGGGGGCGTCGCGCACCGCCAGCCCGTCCAGGCAGGCCTTGGCGGCCAGCCCCCAGTGATCGCCCAGGCCGAACGCGGCCCTGAAAAAGTGCCCGCTCATCCCCGCCCTTCCGCCGTTCGTTCCAGCAATTGTTCCACATGCGGCAGAATGCGATCGACGATCGTCTGAACGCCGCGCGCGTTGGGATGCATGCCGTCATCCAGGTTCAACTCGGGCCGCGACGCCACCCCTTCCAGGAAGAAGGGATAGAAGATCACCCCGTCGCGCTTGGCCAGACGCTCGAAGGCCGCCTTGAAGGCTTGGCCGTATTCGCGCCCCAGATTGGGCGGCGCCAGCATGCCGGCCAGCAGCACCGGCACCCCTTCGGCTGCGAAACGATCCAGGATGGCCGCCAGATTCCGCTCGGTCACGGCGGGATCGACGCCGCGCAAGGCGTCGTTGGCGCCCAGTTCGACGATCGCCGCGTGCGGCCGATCGCCCATCACCCAGTCGAGTCGCGCCTTGCCGCCCGCGCTGGTGTCGCCCGAGACGCCCGCGTCGATCACGGTCACCCGATGGCCGCGCGCCGCCAGCGCCGCCTCGAGCCGGGCGGGGAATCCCTGGCCGTCCGACAGCCGATAGCCGGCGGTCAGGCTGTCACCCAAGGCCAGCAAGCGCAGCGGTTCCTTCGACATGGCGATCGACACCATCGAATTGACAAGGAGGAGGGCGAGACCATATCCCCCGAGGGTGCGCCCCAGGCGCCCGGCAATCAGGGATCGGACGAAATTCATGGACGGTGACACCCCCGGCGGCACGCCGATGATCGAACTTGAAGACGTACACCTCAACTTGGCGAGCCGGGCGGGCGAGGTCAACATCCTGCGTGGGCTGTCGGCGCGGATCGCCACCGGCGAGGCGGTCGGGGTGGTCGGGCCGTCGGGTTCGGGCAAGTCGACCATGCTGATGGTGGTGGCCGGGCTGGAACGCCCCAGCGCCGGCCGCGTGCGGGTGGCGGGGCGCGACATCGCGGGCTTGAGCGAGGACGCCTTGGCCCTGATGCGACGCGACGGCGTCGGAATCGTCTTCCAATCGTTTCATCTGGTGCCGACCATGACGGCGCTGGAGAATGTCGCCGTTCCGCTGGAACTGGCCGGGCGGCGCGACGCCTTCGACCGCGCCCGCGCCATGCTCGAGGCGGTCGGGTTGGGGCATCGCCTGTCGCATTATCCCGGCCAGTTGTCGGGGGGCGAGCAGCAGCGCGTCGCCGTGGCGCGCGCCTTCGCGCCCGAGCCCGACCTGCTGCTGGCCGACGAGCCGACCGGCAACCTGGACGGCGCCACCGGCCAGGCGGTGATCGAATTGCTGTTCGACCTGCACCGCCGCCACGGCACCACGCTGATCCTCATCACCCACGACCGCGCCCTGGCCGCCCGTTGCGACCGCGTGCTGGAGTTGGCGGACGGGCGAATCGTCGGCGAAACCGTTCCCGTGCCGGCATGAGCGGCATCGCTTGGCGGCTGGCGCGTCGCGAATTGCGCGGCGGCCTGCGCGGCTTCGGCATTTTCCTGGGCTGTTTGGCGCTGGGGGTGGCGGCGATCGCCGCCGCCGGCTCGCTGGGCGCCGCGCTGGACCGCGCCCTCGACGACGACGCCCGCGCCCTGCTGGGTGGCGATCTGTCGATTCGCCTGTCCCAGCGCCCCCTCACACCCGAACAGGATGCCGTCCTGCGCGAGGCGGGTGCCGTGTCGCGTGTC
>JADFZP010000435.1 GCA_015232485.1 Alphaproteobacteria bacterium | reverse complement strand
GCGGAGCCGGATTTTTGGTGGGCGAGCCTAGGGTTCAACTTGGCCATCGAGGCGATACTGGTTTTGATCGCGGCATACTTCTTCTTCGGCAAGCCTAGAGCTTAGCTGCGCCCCACCCGTCGCCAAGACGTCCAAGTCGGCGGCCGGCCCTCGCGGTGGGCCTTGGCCTCGTAGCGGGTGCCGGGCCAGCCCTCGGGGCGCGGGCCGGCGCTCACCACGCCGCCTTCGAACAGCGGATGGGCGCCCAGCACCGTCAGCATCCAGTCGATATAGGTGGGATCGTCCGAGGCGACGCGCAGTTCGCCCTGGTCGATCAGCAGGCGGCCCAGGACGTCCAGCGTTTCGGGGTGGATGAAGCGCCGCGCGCTGTGGCGGGTCTTCGGCCAGGGATCGGGAAACATCACGAACGCCTTTTCCAGGCTCGCCTCGGGCAGGGCGGGCAGCAGGCGGCGGGCGTCTTCGGGGAAGATGCGGACGTTTTCGAGGGCCAGTTCGTCGACATGGACCAGCAGGCGGGCGATGCCGTTCAGGAAGACCTCGCAGCCGATCACGCCGGTGTCGGGATGGGCGGCGGCCTGGGCGGCCAAGTGCTCGCCGCCGCCGAAGCCGACTTCGAGCCACACGGCGCGCGGACGCTGGGCGAACAGCGTGAACGGATCGAGGCGGTCGTCGGGACCGGGCTCGGGAATCGCCAAGCGGGGCAGCAGATCGGTGATCAGGCCCTGGGCGCGGTTGCGCAGCTTCTTGCCGCGTCGGCGGCCGTGGAAGCGGGGGTCCTGGGGATCGGTGGTCATGCGGCTGGGGAGGGTGGGCCGCCCGGTCGATGGGGCGGCCCGTTCTCTCAGAAGGCGCGCTTCAGCGCCTCGACCAGATCGGTCTTTTCCCACGAGAAGCCGCCATCGGCGTCGGGGGCGCGGCCGAAATGGCCGTACGACGCCGTGCGGGCGTAGATCGGCTTGTTGAGGCCGAGATGCTCGCGGATGCCGCGCGGCGACAGGTTCATCAACTCCTGCAACACCTTCGACAGGCGGTCCTCGTCGACCCGGCCGGTGCCGTTGGTGTCGACATAGACCGACAGCGGCTTGGCCACGCCGATCGCGTAGGACAACTGGATCAGGCAGCTATCGGCCAGACCGGCGGCGACCACGTTCTTGGCGAGGTAGCGCGCCGCGTAGGCGGCCGAGCGGTCGACCTTGGTGGGGTCCTTGCCCGAGAAGGCGCCGCCGCCATGGGGGGCCGCGCCGCCATAGGTGTCGACGATGATCTTGCGGCCGGTGAGGCCGCAATCGCCGTCGGGGCCGCCGATCACGAAGCGTCCCGTGGGGTTGACGTAGAACGTCGCCTCGGGGCACATCCAGCCCTCGGGCAGGCAATTCACGACATGCGGGCGCACGACCTCGCGAATCTCGGCCTGATCGACCGAGACGTGGTGCTGGGTCGAGACGACGATCGAGGTCGCGCCGACCGGCTTGCCGTTGACGTAGCGCAGGGTGACCTGGCTTTTGGCGTCGGGGCCGAGCAGCGGCGCGGCGCCCGAATGGCGGGCCTCGGCCAGCGACTTCAGAATGGCGTGGGCGTAGAAGATCGGCGCGGGCATCAGCACGTCGGTCTCGGTGACCGCGTAGCCGAACATGATGCCCTGGTCACCGGCGCCCTCGTCCTTCTCGGCGCCCATGTCCACGCCCATCGCGATATCCGCGGACTGCGAATGGACATGGATGTCGACCTGGGCGTTTTGCCAGTGGAAACCGTCCTGCTCGTAGCCGATCTCTTTGACGCAGTGGCGCGCCGCCTCTTCGAGCACGGCGGGCGTGATCGACGACGGACCGCGAACCTCGCCGGCCAGCACGATCCGGTTGGTCGTGCACAGCGTTTCAACCGCGACTCGCGCGAAGGGGTCGTGGGTGAGATAGGTGTCGACGATGGCGTCGGAGATGCGGTCGCAAATCTTGTCCGGATGGCCTTCGGACACGGATTCGCTGGTGAACAGGTAGTCGGACTTCGACACGGAGTTCCTCCAGAGGAAAGAGCTGACGGCAGGCAGGCGCCGGCTCCCAGGGCGCGCACGTTCCGCCCACGCCCCCGAAGCGGCTCTTGATTGCTATCTTTGACCTTACGCGTCAAGGCAAATCAGCCGGCGGCCAGCCGCCGGCCTCGCGGCTACTTGTCCAGCAGGCCTTCCTCGGCCGCCACGGCCAACGCCTTGGCCAGCTCGAACACCCGGCGCCGCACGCTGGGATCGCCGATCTTGTAGTAGGCCCGAACCAATTCCAGCGTCTCGCGCTTGGTCATCGGGTCGGGACCCCACTCGAACTCCTCGGCCGGCTCTTCCAGGCCGCGCGCCTGCTCGGCCGGGCTTTGGCGCGACACTTCGTCGGCCATGTCGTCGAAGAAGAACGACACCGGCACGTCGAGCACCCGCGACAGGTCGTAAAGACGGCTGGCGCCGATGCGGTTGGCGCCGCGCTCGTATTTCTGAACCTGCTGGAAGGTCAAGCCGATCTTCTCGCCCAGCTTTTCCTGGCTCATGCCCAGCAGGGTCCGGCGCAGGCGGACCCGCTGACCGACATGCACGTCGATCGGATTGGGTTTGCCCGAAGCGGTGCGCCCGCGGGTCGAGCGACGGCCCGGTCCGGGAGCGGCTTTCACTTTGGGCTTCGGCTTGGTGCGAACGGGAGGAGCCATGATTTAAAACCCGGTCTCAAAGAGGGGCCGCAAACGACGCCGTCACATTAGACATACGTCCGTATGCAAGTCAACCCCATGAAATGGATCGGTTTTTTTGCGCAAATCAGGAGGATCGGGGGTATCGGCGGCGCGTCAGGAGTGAGAGCGCGGCGAGCAGGGCCGCCACGGATAGCGGAACAGTGTCGCCCAGGCGCGCATAGGGGGTGGGGGATAGATCGTTTGGCAGAGGCGCGTCGAGCACGCCCCGCTCGCCCAACCCCAGGGTGGCCACCACCCGCCCGTGGCCGTCGGCCACCGCCGAGATGCCGGTGTTGGCGGCGCGCACCATTGGCAGGCCCTCCTCGATGGCGCGCAGCCGGGCCGAGGCCAGATGCTGATGGGGGCCGGCGCTGATCCCGAACCAGCCGTCATTGGTCACGTTCAGCAGCCACGCCGGGCGACGGTCGGCGGCGGTCACCCGACCGGGGAAGATCGCCTCGTAGCAGATCAAGGGCCCCACCGGCGGCAGGCCGGGCAGATCCAGGGTGGCCAGCGCCCCGCCGCTCGAAAAATCGGTCGAGCCGTGGGTGAGCTTGGCGATCGGCAGGACGCCGCGCAACGGCACGTATTCGCCGAACGGCACGAGATGCACCTTGTCGTAAATTCCGGCGACGCCGGCCCGTTCGTCGATCACCACCAAGCTGTTCCACACCCGAAAGGGCTCGCCCGGCGGGGTGGCGCGCGGCGCCCCGGTCAGCAGCAATCCGCCGGGCGGCACGGCGGCGGCGGC
>JADFZP010000434.1 GCA_015232485.1 Alphaproteobacteria bacterium | reverse complement strand
CCGCGCGATCTGCACGCTGGGACGCGAGGAGCCGGCGACGACGGCGGCCTGAGCGTTTGGAATGCGGGTCGGGCGGACTTCCGGGCACACTGGCCCGCCGCCGTTGTCCCGCCAGGTTCTCGCGGGCGGCTACTCGTCGACTTGCGGGGCGGGTGTGCGCGGCGGGGTGACGATCACCCCATCCATCGGCGCGTCCAGGCGCGTTGGGCGCACCGGCGGCAGCTTGTCGACCCGCGCGACGTGGGCGCGAGCGGCCTCAAGCACCTCGGCGTCCCGGCGCTCCATCAGGGTCATGTGGCGGCGTCGCGGCGTCTTCGTCATGGTCGCCCGATCCGGTCGTGTAGAGGACCGCCGCCGACGGATGGTACGGCGGATATCGCCGATTTCTCGGCGAAGAATGGCGGACAGGGCGTCCGCCATACCCATGTTCCAGGCCGTCTCGCCCCATCTCGAAAACCCTTTGATTCCCGACACTTTCTCGCTGATCATGTCTCATCGCGTCCCGCCTTTCCGCACCAAATCCCAGGCCGATTTGGGGGTAGATTTGGGGGTACGCCACGGAGGGATGTTCATGGGGCGTTCTTGCAACCGTCTTACCGCGCGCTCCGTCGCCACCATCTCGGCGCCTGGGCGTCATCCCGATGGCGGAGGACTCCACCTCCAGGTCGGGGCCTCTGGCGCGCGATCGTGGATCTTCCGGTTCATGCTGGCCGGGCGATCACGGGAGATGGGATTGGGACCGACCGACGCGGTGACGCTGGCCGAGGCGCGCTCCGCCGCCGCGGCCGCCCGAAAGCTGCTGGCACAGGGGAAAGACCCGATCGAGGTTCGGGAGGCGGAGCGACGGGCGGCGGCGATCGAAGCCGCCAAGGCTATGACCTTCAAGGCATGCGCCGAGCGCTGCATCGAGGCGCAGCGGGCCGGCTGGAAAAACGCGAAGCACGCGGCGCAGTGGGGCGCCACCCTCGACGCTTACGCTTACCCGGTGATCGGTGACCTCCCGGTCCAGGGCGTCGACACCGGACTTGTCCTGAAGATCATCGAGCCGATCTGGACCACGAAGCCCGAGACGGCCAGCCGCGTTCGCGGGCGCATCGAATCGGTGCTGAACTGGGCGACCGCGCGCGAGTACCGGGCCGGCGATAATCCGGCCCGCTGGCGCGGACATCTCGACAAGCTGTTGCCGGCGCGATCGAAGGTCCGACGGGTCGAACATCACGCAGCCCTGCCCTACGACCAGATCGGCGCCTTCATGGCCGAGTTGCGCGCCATCGAGGCGGTGTCGGCCTGGGCGCTCGAGCTCACGATCCTGACCGCCGCCAGGTCGGGCGAGGTACTGGGCGCGCGCTGGGACGAGATCGACACCGCGAAGGCTATGTGGGTGGTGCCGGCCGAACGGATGAAAGCTGGGCGGGAGCACCGGGTGCCTCTGAGCCCGGCCGCGCTGACGGTGCTCGATCGAGTGCGCCCGCTCGCCCACGAGGGAGGCTTCGTCTTCCCAGGCCTGAGGTCCGGCCGCCCCGTCTCGGGCATGTCCATGCTGATGTTGCTGCGCCGGATGGGGCGACCCGGCCTGACGGCCCACGGGTTCCGGAGCAGCTTCAGGGACTGGGCTGCTGAGCGGACTAATTTCCCAAGTCACGCCGCCGAGATGGCACTGGCCCACACCGTCAGCGACAAGGTCGAGGCGGCCTACCGCCGGGGCGACCTGTTCGAGAAGCGGCGCCGTCTGATGGAGGCATGGGCCGAGTTCTGCTCTCGCCCGGCGCCACACCGCTCTGAAATCGTGCCGATGCAACGGGCCTGACACCAGTCGAACCATCCAGTAAAAAAATAATTTTATTCTGTATTTCTTCAGCATCTAGCGCATATTCCCATTATTGCCGAAGTATATACTGTAAACAACTGCAACTATGAGCAAAACTCATTAAGTAATGATGAGATGAAGCAATGTATGAATGATGCTTTTCAATATCGACGTTGCATGGTTTCGCCTTATCCTGTAGCAAGATCAGAACATCAACCTGGACAGGACGTCATGTCATGCCAAAAGAAATGAGTAAAACTCATAGTCAGCCCATGTTCTGTTCGGTGACCGAGGCGATGGCCCACCTCGGCGTCGCTCGATCGACGCTCTATCGCGCGATCGAGTCCGGAACCGTCAAGACCGTCAAGCTCGGCGGACGTCGGCTGGTGGATTTCGAAGCGCTTAAAGCCCTTCGTACCCAGGCCATCTGATCCATGCCCTTCGTACCCAGGCCATCTCATCCATGAAACCCCGCCGGATCGACTTTTCCCCAGACGAACTAATCGCCGGGATTACTGGGAAGCTCGATCCGTTGGAATTCGGAGTCTTTTGGATGATCTGCACACTAATCTACAGCAATGGCGGACCCATTGCGAATGATGAGGCGTGGATCTCCCGAATCTTCAGAAAGACCAACCCCAGGACGATTCGCGCCGCGATCGATCGGCTGATCGAGGCTGGGAAGATCGAGCGCACCGGGACCGGTGAACTGATGGTCAAGCGATGCCGAACGGAGCTCGAATCGGCTCTGAAACGCATGCGAAACGCTGCTGAAAACGGTGCGAAAGGCGGCCGTCCTCAAAGCAAAAACAACGACTTAGGAAAACCGACCGGTTGTTCTGACCAAAAGCTATCATCAACCACCACCATCAATACCAATAGAGACTCGGGTGGAGAGATTGGGATTCGCGCGAGGCCGCGCAGCCCGCAGGAGGCTCTCTTCGAAGCCGGCCGGAGTGTCGTCACAAAGGATCGGAGCCGATGACGAACGTCCTCCTCTTTCGGCGCACCCCCGAGCCATCCCCCCGGTTTCAGAGCCTCGAAACCTGGATCAAGGACTGGTCGAAGCGCGAGCGCGAGTTCGAGGCCAACCGGCGTGCCCAGGAGGCCCTCGAAGCGGACCTCGCCAAGACATTGGCCGGACGGGAAAAAGATATCGCGATCGGCTTACAAGCCCTCGCAGAGCATCAACTTGAGAAGACGAAAGGGAACAAAACATGAACGCCGGACACACTTATCACGAACTCAAGGAAACCCTCATCAAAGAACGCGCAGCGTTCGCCGCCCAGCAATTCACCATGTTGGATAACAGCCGCCGCGATCTGCTTCGCGATAAGCTCCGCTCCGCTTCGGGGAATCAGTTGGTCGATCTCGAAGTACTCATCGCCGAAGGACGCCGCCTTGTTGCGACCCTCCCCGAGCTCCAAATTGTTGACCGCGTGGTCACGCTTCCCCGCGAAATCGCCAAGGACCCGCAAGCCTATCGCCAAGCCAAAGCCGACGCCGAGGCGCGAGGCATGCGACTTGAGGTCGCCGCCCCGCTCAAGCCGCCGGGGCGTTGAGATGAGCCGGTCACCTGTAAATTCAGGCAAAATACAGGTGGACCCCGCCCAGCGAACCCCCGCCGGGCGATTCGTGCCCGGCGCCAGCGG
>JADFZP010000433.1 GCA_015232485.1 Alphaproteobacteria bacterium | reverse complement strand
GCGGCCATCTGTGGCTCGACGCCGGCACCTTCGAATCGTTGCAGGAGGCGTCGGACCTGGTTCACTCGATCCAGGAGCGGCAGGGCTGGCGGATCGCCTGCCTGGAGGAGATCGCCTTCCGCATGGGCTGGATCGACGCGCGCCAACTGGCCGCCCTGGCCGAGCCGCTGGCCAAGAACGAATACGGCGCCTATCTGCTCGACATCGCGGCCGGCGGCGGGCCGGGCTGACATGCCGCCGACAGCCCTCATTCTCGGAATTTCGGGACAGGACGGCGCCTATCTGGCCGAGCTGCTGCTCGCCAAGGGCTATGTCGTCCACGGCACCTCGCGCGATCACGAGGCGTCGTCGTTCCGCAACCTGACCATGCTGGGCGTGCGCGACCGGGTGACGCTGCATTCCGCGTCCCTGAACGACTTCCGCAGCGTGATCCGGGTGTTCGACCGGGTGAAGCCGGACGAGATCTACAACCTCGCCGGCCAGACCTCGGTGGGGCTGTCCTTCGACATGCCGGTCGAGACCTTCGAAAGCATCTCGCTGGCCACGCTGAACATCCTGGAAAGCATCCGCTTCCTGAAACGCCCGGTGCGGCTGTTCAACGCGGCGTCGAGCGAGTGCTTCGGCAACACCCCCGAGCCGGCCGGCGAGGAAACCCCGTTCCGTCCACGCAGCCCCTACGCGGCGGCCAAGGCGGCGGCCTTCTGGACGGTCGCCAACTACCGCGAAGCCTATGGCATGTACGCCTGCTCGGGCATCTTGTTCAACCATGAGAGCCCGCTGCGGCTGGGCCGCTTCGTGACGCGCAAGATCGTCGCCACGGCGGTGCGGATCGCCGAGGGCGGCGGCGACCATCTGACGATGGGCGATTTGTCGATCGCGCGCGACTGGGGCTGGGCGCCGGAATACGCCGAGGCCATGCATCTGATGCTGCGCCAGGACGAACCGCGCGATCTGGTGATCGCCACCGGCCACAGCATCCGCCTCGAGGATTTCGTCGACCTCGCCTTCCGCGAGTTGGGCCTGTCGTGGCGCGAGCACGTCACCGTCGACCCCCACCTGTTCCGCCCATCGGAAATCCAGGTCAGCGTGGGCGATCCAAGGCTGGCCGAAACGACGCTGGGCTGGCGCGCCCGCACCCTGGTCGAAGGCGTCGTCGCCAAACTGATCGAGAGCGAGCGCAGGACGCCCCGATGAGAATTCTGTTCGTTCACCAAAGCTTCCCCGCCCAATACAAGCATCTCGTCCGCCACTTCGCCGACCAGCCCGGCAACGAGGTCGTCATCCTGCGCCAGAAGACCGGCCGCGAGGTGGCTGGGGTGCGCACCATCATCTACCAGCCCGACGCCGAGGGCGCCGCCAGCGGCAACCGCTATGTCGGGCTGGTCGAGCCGGCGTTGCGCAACGCCCAGGCCGTGCTCGAAGAGGCCCGGAAGCTGCAACGCGACGGCTTCCGCCCCGACATCATGATCGGCCACAACGCCTGGGGCGAAACGCTGTTCCTCAAGGAGGTGTGGCCCGACACCCCGCTGTTGTCCTATTTCGAGTTCTTCTACCGGCCTTACGGCGCCGATCTGGGCTTCGACCCCGAATTCCCGCCGGGCCGCGACGCGCGTACCCATTCGCGGATCATGAACACCGTCAATCTGCTGGGCTTGCAGGCGGCCGATTGGGGCCAGTCGCCGACCTTCTGGCAACGCCAGCAATTCCCCGAGGATCGCCAGAAGACGATCTCGGTCATCCACGACGGCATCGACACCGACTTCGTGCTGCCCTGGCCGACCCGGCGGGTGACGCTGCCCAACGGGCGCGACCTGAGCGCCCAGGACGAGGTCGTCACCTATGTCTCGCGCAGCCTCGAGCCCTATCGCGGCTTCCACATCTTCATGCGCGCCTTGCCCGAAATCCTGAGGCGCCGCCCCAAGGCCCAGATTCTGGTGGTCGGCGCCGAGGGCGTGTCCTACGGCCCCAGCCTGTCCGACGGCCGCTCGTTCAAGCAGGCGCTGCTCGACGAACAGAAGGCCGGTATAGACCTGAACCGTGTTCACTTTCTGGGGCACGTCACCTACGAGCAGTTCCTGGCCATTCTCCAGGTGTCGTCGGTCCACATCTACTTGACCTATCCGTTCGTCCTGTCCTGGTCGATGCTGGAGGCGATGTCGGCGGGCTGCCTGGTGGTCGGCTCGGCGACCCCCCCGGTCAAGGAGGTGATCCAGGATGGGATCAACGGCCTGCTGGTCGATTTCTTCTCCCATGCCCAGATCGCCGACCGGGTCGATCAGGTGCTGGACCATCCCGACCGCATGGCCGAGCTGCGCCGCCGCGCCCGCCAGACCATCGTCGAGCGCTACGACCTGAAGCGGGTCTGTCTGCCGCGCCATCTGGCGGTGGTCGAAGATCTGGTCAACCGGCGCACCCCCAGCATCGAGCCGGTGCTGTCGTCACCCGCGGCGCCCCTGCCGATGCCGCCCGCCCCCCAGCCGCGGACGATGACCGCGCAGCAGGTCTTCGCCATGGCGCGTCAGGCCGAGCAGCGCGGCGAATCCGCCACCGCCGAGCGCCTCTATCGCGAAATCATCCACCAGAGCCCGCAGTTTCCCGAGGTGCATTACCGCCTGGGCCTGGTGCTGCACGGCCAAGGCCGCCACGCCGACGCCGCCGAGGCGATCGAGCGCGCCGCCCAGATGGCCCCCGAGGTCGCCTATTATCATTGCGACCTGGGCGTGATGTACCGCCACCTCAAACAGGACGACCGGCGGCTGGCCTGCTATCGCCGGGCCACCGAACTGGACCCCAACAACGCGGTGGCGCTGGTCAATCTGGCCTCGGCGCTCAACGACATCGGCGAGGTTGAACAATCCGAGGCGGTGTGTCGGCGCGCCGCCGGTCTCAATCCGCAACTGTTCAGCGCCTATCTCAATCTGGGTGGCGCCCTGATGCGCCAGAACCGCCTGCGCGAGGCCAAGGAGGCCCTGACCAAGGCGCGCGACATGGCGCCCGACTATCCCGAGCACGGCAAGAATCTCGGCATGTGCATGATGCTGATGGGCGAGTTCGTCGAAGGAGCGAAGGTCTACGAACAGCGGATGATCTCGCAAATCGACAAGGTGTCGCGCGACTATCCCCAGCCGCTGTGGGACGGCGGGCCGCTGGCCGGGCGCACCGTGTTCCTGTATTCCGAGCAGGGCCTGGGCGACACCCTGAACTTCGTCCGCTACGTGCCACTGGTCAAGGCGCGCGGCGGACGGGTGATCGTCGAGTGCCAGGCGCCGCTGCTACCCCTGGTGAAGCGCGTGGCCGGCGCCGACGAGGTGATCGCGGCCGGGATGACCCCGCCGCGCTTCGACTGCTACCGCTCGCTGGTCAGCCTGCCGCACGTGTTCGGCCACGACCTGGGCGACATCCCGGCCGAGATCCCCTATCTGTCGGCGCCGGAACAGTTGGTGGCCACTTGGCGCGCCCGGCT
>JADFZP010000432.1 GCA_015232485.1 Alphaproteobacteria bacterium | reverse complement strand
CCTCCCGCCGCCTGCCACAGGCTCAGCGGTTCGGCGAGCAGCGCCCAGGCCAGGACGGCGGCGACGGCGGGTTGCAGCAGCAGGGCCACCGAGCCGAAGCCGGCCGGCAGGTGGGCCAGGGCGTGGGCGATCAGGCTTTGGCCGGCGACCTGGCTGACCACCGCGAGGCCGAACAGCACCGCCCAGGCGCGCGGGGTCGGCGGGATCAGGCTTTCGCCGGACAGCAGGGCCACCGGCAGCAGGGCCAGGGTGGTGACCAGACCGCTCCAGGCCATGATGGTGACGGTGGGCAGGCGCGCCCGCAGGCGGCTGACCGACAGGATGTAGCCGGCATAGAAGGCGGCGGTGGTCATGCCCAGGGCGTCGCCCTTCAGATGCTCGGGGTCGAGCGCCATGCTTTCGCCCATCAGGGTGATCGCCCCGGCCAGCGCCAGCGCCATGCCGGCCACGAAGACGCGGGTCGGGCGGTGGCCGAACAGCGCCCAGGCGGCGAAGGTCACGAACACCGGGGCGAAATTGGCGAGCAGGGTCGAATTGGCCACCGAGGTGAATTTGATCGACCAATGCCACACCGCCAGATCGGCGGCGAAGAACAGCCCCGCCGCGGTCAGCGCCAGATAATCGCGCCGCCCCACGGGCCGCGCCGAGCGGGGCTGGCGGGCCATCCAGATCCATAGGAAGGGCAGCGCCAGGAACAGCCGGTGAAAGGCGGTGGCGCTGGGGCCAAGCTCGCTCAGCCGCACGAAGATGGGGGCGAAGGCGATGGCCGCCGCCCCGCCCAGCAGGGAGACCAGCGCAAGACGATCCACAGTGGAGGATTGCGTGGTCAAGCCGGCTCGATGGAGTGTGGGTGCGGGCCTTGGTTTTGCGCTATGATGACGGGCATGTCAAATGCTGGCCCGCTGATCGGCGAGGGCGATCCGCCCCCCTTCGAGATGGTCGACGCCGACGGCGAGGCGCCGGTCTTGCTGCTGTGCGATCACGCCGGCCAAGCGGTGCCCCGCGCGCTGGGCGGGCTGGGGCTGCCGCCCGAGGTGTTTCAGCGCCATGTCGCCTGGGACATCGGCGCCGCCCTGGTGACCCGCGGTCTGGCGCGCCGCCTGGGCGGGCCGGCGGTGCTGGGCTGTTACTCGCGGCTGGTGATCGACCTCAACCGCCAGCCCGGCGATCCCACCTCGATTCCCTGTTGCTCGGACGGCGTCGAAATTCCCGGCAACCAAAATCTCGGCGACTCCGAGGCCGAGCGACGCATCACCGACTTCTTCTGGCCCTATCACCACACGGTGACCGGCGAGGTCGCCCGGCTATGGCGACACGGCGCGGTGCCGCCGGCCCTGATCGCCGTCCACAGCTTCACCCCGGTGATGAACGGTTTCAAACGGCCCTGGCATATCGGGGTGCTGTGGAACCGCGACCCCCGCATGGCCGTTCCCATCATCGAGGGACTGAACCGGCTTGGGCACTGGGTGGTGGGCGACAACGAGCCCTATTCGGGCCGCGACATCGCCTTTTCGATCGATCGCCACGCAGGCGCCGCCGGCCTGCCGCACGTCGCCTTCGAGATCCGTCAGGACCTCATCGCCGATCCGGCCGGGGCGGAACGCTGGGCGGACATCTTGGCGCGGGTGCTGGCCCCGATCCTGGCGCGGCCCGGCCTGCATACGGTGGTGCAATACTGATGTTCACGGTCGGCATCGAAGAGGAATATCTGCTGGTCGACCGGGCGACCCGCGATCTCGCCCGCGACCCGCCGCGCGAGTTGTTCGAGCGGTGCCAGCGCCGCCTGGGCGTGCGCGTCCACCCGGAATTCCTGCGCGCCCAGATCGAGGTCTCGACCGGCGTATGCGCGGACATGGCCGAGGCGCGCGACCAACTGGCCGAGCTTCGCCGCGCGGTGGCCGAGGTGGCCGGCGAGTGGAATCTGGCGCCGATCGCCGCCTCGACCCATCCATTCGGCTCGTGGGACGCCCAGGTCCATACCGACCGCGCCCGTTACATCGCGCTGGCCAAGGACCTGCAAGGGGTGGCGCGGCGGCTGGTGATCTGCGGCATGCATGTCCATGTCGGGCTCGACGACGACGAGCTGCGCATCGACCTGATGAATCAGGCGGCCTATTTCCTGCCGCATCTGCTGGCCCTGTCGACCTCGTCGCCGTTCTGGCGGGGCCAGGACACCGGACTGAAATCCTACCGGGTGGCGGTGTTCGACGAGTTGCCGCGCACCGGCCTGCCCGAGTATTTCGACTCCTACGGCGAATATCTGCGCCATGTCGGCATGCTGGTGCGGGCCGGGCTGATCGAGGATGGCACCAAGCTGTGGTGGGACGTGCGGCCGTCGTGGCGCTTCCCCACCCTGGAGATGCGCATCACCGACATCTGCCCCCGGCTGTCGGACGCCATCGCCATCGCGGCGCTGTGGCGCTGTCTGCTGCGCATGCTGTGGCGGCTGCGGCGCGCCAATCAGCGTTGGCGCATCTACGCCCGCATGCTGGTCAACGAGAACCGCTGGCGCGCCCAGCGTTACGGCCTGGACGAGGGGCTGGTCGATTTCGGGCGCGGCGCCATCGTCGCCTATCCGGAATTGCTGGATGAACTGATCGCCCTGGTCCACGAGGACGCCCGCGCGTTGGGCTGCTTGGCCGAGGTCGAATCGGCGCGCGACATCCTGACGCGCGGCACCGGCGCCGATGCCCAACGCGCCACCCACGCCGCCGCGCTAGATGCCGGCGCCACCCCGCGCGAGGCGCTGGAGGCGGTGGTCGACATGCTGATCGCCACCATGCTGGAAGGCACCTGAGCGCTGGTCGGCCGAACTGTGGGACTACAGTTTGACGCGCTTCACCGTCGTGTCGTCGATGTTGAGGATCGTTACGCCGGTCATCTTCTCAGGACTCACGATCTCCCGCCACCGCCCCAGCCAGAAGCGGAAGGGATTCCTCCTGACCTGGTCCTCCATGCCCCGGCATTCATGGTTGTACTGCGGTCCCTTGGAGGTCATGTTCGTCCACCTGAGCTGCCAGCCCAGCGTCTCCCTGTCGGGCAGGCTGGTGACGACGACATATGGGGCGCAGGTGTCCGTGTTTGCGTCTCGATAGGCGGCATAGGGCTCGCAATCCTTCCGCCACACGCGGGTGTCGCTGCTGTTCGGGCTCTCGAAGTCGACATAGACCGCATGGCTCCAGCCGGGGCCGTAGCCGACGACGTCGGGCTTGATCTTGGCTCCCTTGCGGCCGAGCGGCACGTCGATGCCCACATGCTCGACTCCATCCAGCCCGGCGACGATCTTCGCCAGAATCCAAAGCGTGGACGAATGACACTTGTTGTTGCCTGTGTCGACGTAGTCGAACGACGAATGAAAGCGATCCGGCAGTGCTCGGATTTCCTCCCCAAGGCGCCGTGCGATCTCGTCGGCGATCTCTTTCCCCTTTGCCATTCACCCTGCTGGCGTTGATCGCCGAACGGCGGGGACGCGG
>JADFZP010000431.1 GCA_015232485.1 Alphaproteobacteria bacterium | reverse complement strand
AACCCCTACCGGCAGGTCTCGACCGAACCGTCCGCGCACACCCGCCCGTCGGTCCATTTGGCGCCGCCGAGTTTGACGGCGATCATGGTGGCGCCGTCGAGGCGGGCGCCGCGCAGGTCGGCGCCGGTCAGGTCGACGCGGGTCAGGTTGGCGCCGCTGAGATTGGCTTCCGACAGGTTGGCGCCGGTCAGGCTGGCGGCGAACATCTGCACGCGGGTGAGATTGGCCTTGGCGAGGTTCGAGCGTTGGAGATTGGCGACGTGCAAGTTGCCGTCCGACAAATCGGCGCCGGCGAGGTTGGCGCCGGTCAGGATGCTGGCCTCGAAATTCGCCTCGCGGAGATCCTTGCCGGCGAGATCGATGCCCTCCAGCTTGGCCAGCAGGCATTGCGCGGCGGGGCCGGGCTTGCAGGCCGAACCGCTCGGCCCGGTGTCGGCCAGGGCGCTCGACGCGACAAGGGCGGACACGACGAAAGCAAAAATCTTCATCTTGATCTCCGTCAATAATGAGGACATCATGATGACAGAATACGATTTCGGATGATACTACGTGTATATTACGTTTTACTTTAGAAAGACAAGTCCAGCGACGATCAGGACCGCGAACGCCACTTCCATTCTGGCCGTTTGCTTGAGCAGGATGTTGTGGTGCGGTCCCGGCGGCAGCCGGCTGAGGGTGCGGATCAGGCGCAGCGCCTCAGGGAGAACCAGCGCGGCCAGCCCCAGCCGCCAACCGCCGGGAATCAGCGTGGCGAGGACGGCCAGCAAGCCCAGCGGCGCCAGCACCAGCGCGGCGAACAGCCGGTCGGCGCCGGGGCGGCCGAGCAGCACCGCCAGGGTGCGGCGGCCGGCGCGGCGATCGGTCTCGACGTCGCGGATATTGTTGACGGCCAGCACCGCCGCCGCTTGCAGGCCCAAAGCGAGGCCAAGCACCGCCGATGCGGGGGTCAAGGCGTGAAGATGCAGCCAAGTGGTGCCGCAGGTGGCGCCCAGGCCGAAGAACGCCACCACGAAGACCTCGCCCAGCGGCGTATAGGCGATCGGGTTCGGGCCGCCGGAATAGGCCCAGCCGGCGATGATCGAGGCGGCCCCCAGGGCGAGGATCGGCCATCCCCCCACCCAGGCGAGCCAGACCCCCAGCGCCGCCGCCAGCCCGAAGGCGACCCGCGACGCGTTGATCACGCGGGCCGGTGAGGCCCATCCTTGCGCGGTGACGCGAAGCGGCCCCAGCCGCTCGGCGCCGTCATTGCCGCGCAGGCAGTCGGCGGCGTCGTTGTGCAGATTGGTGCCGGCCTGGATCAGCAGCGCCGACAGCATGGCGACCAGCGCGGCCAGCCCGTCGATCCGCCCCGCCTCGGCCCAGGCCAGCGCGGTGGCGGCCAAGACCGGAACCACCGACAGCGACAAGGTGCCCGGCCTGACCGCCAGCAGCCACAGCCGGGCTCCGGCGGGCGCCGCGGCGAGTGCCGTCATACCAGATCCCCGCGGCGCACCACCAGATAGCCGGCTCCCGCCGCCACCCCGCCCAACCCCGCCGGATAGGCGATGCCCCAGGCCAGCCAGCCGGTCGGCCCGAAATGATCCAGGATGACGTAGGCGGCCGGCCCCAGCAGCACCAGTTGCGGATCGAACAGCATCATCGAGGCGGTGCGGAACACCTGCAACGGATTGGCCAGCGCCACCGTCACCGCCAGCTCGGGCGGCAAATGCTCGCGGATCAGGACGCCCAGCATGACCAGATCCATGAACACCAGCAGCACCAGCCACAGGAAAAACGCGGCGCCCTGCGCCACGTC
Source organism: Alphaproteobacteria bacterium (assembly GCA_015232485.1). Taxonomy (GTDB): domain Bacteria; phylum Pseudomonadota; class Alphaproteobacteria; order Rhodospirillales; family Magnetospirillaceae; genus JADFZP01. Next base: position 1,684 of record JADFZP010000431.1, on the reverse strand, counting down.
GGTCGAGCGCGCCACGCTGGAGATCAGGAAGCCGAAGCCGAGGAAGCAGACGATCAGCGAGACCAGCAACGCCAGATCGGCGGCCAGATGCCCCCAGGGCACCTCGCCTCCCGCCATCAGCCCCCAGCCCACGGCGATGCCCAAGGTGGCGAGCACCGGCAGGAAGGCGACCAGGAAGCGGCCGGCGAACTTGCCCCAATACCAGGCGGCCAGCGGCACCGGCAGCGACAGCATGTATTCGGTGACGCCGGCCTCGCGGTCGCCGGCGATCGAGCGCACGGTGGTGATCAGGATGAACACCGGCAAGATGGCCATCGCCACCTGAACATAGGTCACCAACAGCCGCGACAGGCCGGTGAAGCCCATCACCCGCGATTCCGCCAAGCCGAAGATCAGCATCAGGGCGACCAGCAGTCCGAACACCCCGGCATAAAGCAGGAACCAGCGCGAGCGGGCCGATTCGGCCACGTCGAGGCGGGCGGCGAGCAGCAGATGGGTCACGTCGGCACCTCGTCGCAGCGGGTGGTGGAGCCGCGCTCGATCACGCTTTCGCGCATCGCGTCGAACGACACGGCCCCATCGAGTTCGTCGGGATAGGCGGCGAAGCCGTAATCCATCGGGCTGCGCGAGCCCGGCAGGTACCAGGCGGCGCGGGCGTCCAGCCAAGTGGCGCCGTCGACATGGCTCATCACCCAGATGCGGGCCAGCGGGTCGTCGGCGAAGGATTGCTTGGCCAGCCAGTGCATGGCGTCGCCGATGTCGTCGAATTTGTGGATGCGGCCGGCCGGCGGCTCTTGGATTTCCACGGCGAAGCGGGCTTCGCTGATGATCATGCGGCAGAATTCGCATTCGTCGCGACCATAGCGGATGGGAATCGGCCCCTCCTCCTCGAAGCAGCCGGCCAGCATGAACAAAGCGAGAAGGGACAGGACCAGCCTCACCCCCGCGACTCCTCTTCCAGCGTCAGCCCGGCCACCAGCCCGGCGTAACGCGACATCGTGCCAAGGAAGCGAAGCCGATCGGGGCCGGGCACCAGTCCCGTCCACGCCAGCCCGTCCGCTCCCCCGTCGAATCCCCAATGGGCCATCGCCTGGGCGAAGGCCGGCTCGGCGCGGCTGACCCGCACGCGGGCGGTCAGCGTGGCGGACATCCCGACCGCATCCTCGACGCGGTCGTCGAGTATCACGCGCCCGCCATCCAATTCCACCACGCGGTTGACCAAGGGTGCCACTTCGTCGAGTCGATGACTAGTCACCAGCATCGTGGCGGCGCTTTCGCCAAGCAGGCGGAACAAGGCGGCGCGGGCCGGCGGGTCCAGATTGGCGGCCGGCTCGTCCATCACCAGCAGATCGACCGGACGGCCCAACGCCACGGCGATCAAAAGCTTTTGCTTCTGCCCGCCCGACAGCTTGACGAACGGCTTGGAGGCGATCTCGCCGATATCGAGACCCAGCCCCGCCGCCACCTCGGCGATGCGGGCCGGCGAGCCCTGGCCCACCCCGGTGGCGAAGCGCACCAACTCGCCCACCGGCATGCGCAACGGCGGCGGCAGTTGCGGCACGAAGCCGGCGCGGCGCAGCAGCGCCGTGCGGTCTTGGCGCGGCGACAGGCCGAACACCCGGATGTCGCCCTCGTGCAGGTATTCGCCCAGCAGGCAGCGGATCAGCGTGGTCTTGCCGGCGCC
>JADFZP010000430.1 GCA_015232485.1 Alphaproteobacteria bacterium | reverse complement strand
TTCGCTGCCGCCGGACTACGTCCGCTGCCTCTTCGACCAGTATGCCGGGCGTTACGATCGCCACCTGATCGACGTGCTGGACTATCGCGGGCATCTGCTGATCCGCGACGCCGCCGCGCGGCTGGGGGCGGGGGGCGACGTGCTCGATCTCGGCTGCGGCACCGGGTTGACGGGCGCCGCGGTGCGTTCGCGGGCCCGCCGGCTGGCCGGCATCGATCTTTCGCCGCGCATGATCGACAAGGCGCGGGCGCTTGAAATCTACGACTCGCTCGAAGTCGCCGAGTTGATCGTGGCGCTGGCCGCCAGCCCGGCGTCCTGGGATCTGCTGGTGGCGGCCGACGTTCTTGGCTATCTCGGCGAGTTGGGGCCGACCTTCCAGGCGGCGGCCGCAGCCTTGCGGCCGGGCGGGTTGTTCCTCGGCACGGTCGAGGAGCTTGCCGAGGGCGATGTCCCGGTGTTGCGCCCGACGCGCCGCTTCGCCCATCCGGCCAGCCATGTGCGCGACCGGGCGGCGGCGGCCGGTCTCGACATCGCGCTGTTCGAGCGCGCGACCTTGCGTCGGGAGAAGGGGGTGCCGGTGGGGGGCTTGGTTTTCGCGCTACGCCGCTTGTCGCGGTAAGGGTGGGGCGGGCCGGCCGGCGGGTTGGGGGCTCGCCGGCCGGCCCATCGCGGAAAGGCGCGTGGGTGGGTGATGGGGGGATGTGCGCGCCATTCCGAAGCGGCAAATCGTCCGCTCGACAACGATAATCTCAGACGCGCCCGTCCCGATCCTTGACGCTGGACACTTTTCCAGATCGCCCCGTCAGCCCTTCACGAGCCGCGATGTCCCTGCCCGCGATAAAGCTTCGCCTGGCGGCGTTTGTGGCGGTTGGTGAAGCGGGTTTTGCGCGAGTGGCCGATCGAGGTCACTTTGCGGCTCATGGCGGGCCTCCGTTGCGTCGGGTGTCGGACTGACAACCCCGCCAGATGTGGAAGGTTCCTCGCGCGGCTTGCGGTTCTTCGACTCGTCGGCGAAGGTGAAGCGGCCATGCAGGACGCAGCCGCGCATTCCGGGATCGCAGGGGCGGCGCTGAAGGCGTTTGCACAGCCCGCCGATTTCGTGCGGGCAGCCCCAGCCGCTCAACTCAGGCCCCGCGGGGCGGCATGAATTTCTTCATTTCCTTTTCAAGGTCGGGCCGGCGGGCGCGGCAGACGGTGGCCAGATTTTCCTCGACGCCGCCGCCGCCCGTCTTGCGGGCCTGCTCCTCCAACTGCTTGACCGCCTTGACCAGGTTGCGCAGGGCGGTTTCCGAAAAGGCCAAGTATTTGCGGATGCGCTCCTGCTCGGCCTTGTTGTCGGGCATTTCGGTCTGCTGCGGCCCGAACAGGGCGACGAACAGGCCGGGGCCCAGATTCTCCTCGGCGGCCTTGAGGAACATCTGCATCTGGTCGCGCGTCAGATGCAGGTCCAGCATGCAGTCGAGCGCCGTCTCGTTCAGAATGTCCAGGTAATCGGCCAGGGCGGCGATGTCTTGCTTGGTCACCCGCTTGTCGGTGGCCAGCTTCTTCATCGTGTCGCGGTTGGCCAGGGCGTCCCACTTCTTCTTGGTGCCCATGCTGGTTCCAAGCAGGGCGGTGTGGATGTCATGGAACTCGTCGCCCAGGTCGGACACCGTCTTCGACGCCAGCACGTTGTGGTCGATCATCTCGCGGGTCAGGGCGGGATCGCCCAGCACCTGCTCGGCCTTGTTGATGTCGGCGATCGCCAGCTTGGCCAGCCGCATCAGCCGCTCTTCGGTGTCCATGCGGGTGATGCCGACGCCCAGCTTGTCGAAGACGTGCGACGGAATTTCGACGTAAAGCGGGAAGAACTTGATCTGCCACTCGAAATCAAGGTGGTCCTTGATCGCGGTATAAAAGCGCCCCGACAGCGTGGTGCCTTTGGGCGGCGGCGCCTCGCTGCCGTAGTTCTTGCGGAACAGGGCCGACAGCTTCGAAATGTCGAGCAGCTTCCAGAAGCGGGAACCCATCGGCTCGGCGCGCTTGGCGGCCGCGGCCTTGGCGGCGCGGGCCGGGTTGATCGGGTCTCCGAAATGGCCTTCCGCGAAGCTGCGCATGCCGGTGCGCACCACCATTCCCACGATCTCGGTCACCGAGCGGCCGCAGGCCAGACGGGTTTCGTCGTCGGCCACCGGATTGCCCTCGACGTCGACCAGAAATTCGGCGAACGCGTCGCGCTTGGTGCGGAACACCTGGGCGCAACTGAACAGGATGTCGGGGGTCGCCATGGCGGTCTTGTAAGGATCGCCCTTGGCGCCCAGCCCGGGCAGCAGTTCGGCGAAGCGCTGCGCGACCGGCCCTTTGAGCTGGCGGGTGACCTCGCGACGCGCTTCGGCGCCCGCATCGGCGATCGGGTCCGGCGCCTCGGCCGGCTTTTGTTGGGCTTCGGTTTCCATGGAGGAATATTTGCAGGTTTTCAGCGAGCGTGGAAGACGCTATGTCGACGCCGGCCGTGTTCAGCCGTCCTTTCGCGCCACCACCATCTCGACGGTGTGCTCGGCGACGTAAGGGTATTCGCACCGATCCAGCGCCATCTCGGCGATTTTCAGCAACAGCCCGGTCGGCAACAGGGGAATGCTGATCGCGTTGACGCCCCAGCCCTTGGTGATGCCAAATTCGTAAGCCTCGGCGCTGTCGTTCAGCACGACGCGGGTCGAATGGCTTTCCCGCGAGGCCACGCTGAAGCCCTGGGCCGCCAGGGCCGCCGCCATCTCCTCGAAATCGTTGGGAGTCTGGGTGCGCTCGATGCCCCGCTCGCCGACCCAGGCGGCGAGCCGGTCGATGGGATTGCCCGTGGCGCGCAGCCGCGCGATTTCGCGTCGGCAGACATTGGCGGCCGAGTTGGTCGAGGTGACGAACGAGAACAGGCCGCCGGGCCGCAACACGTGCTTGGCTTGGGCGATCAGCGTATCGATGTCGACATAGGCCAGGACGAAATGGGCGATGGCGACATCCCAGCCGCCTTCCTTGGTGTGCTCGGCGACGTGACGGATGTCGCTGACGATGCCCTCGAGCCCGGGCACCGCGCTGGCGGCCTTTTCGACCATCTTGCTTGACAAGTCGACGCCGGTGAAGCGCGCCTCGCCGATCTGCTCGGCCAGCCTGGACAGGAACGCGCCGTCGCCGACCCCCAGGTCGATCAGACGCAGGGGCGGAGTCAGGGCGGTCAGGGCCTGGATCAACTGCTCGATGGCGCGGTCGTTCTTGTTTCGGATGATGCCCGCGTCCGAGTCGTACCCGTGCGAGACGAAGTCGTGGATCCGCTTCATGCTTCGCCCCTTTTCGTGTGGTCTACGGGTCGGAAGGTGTAAACGCATCCGCTTCGCGTGTCCATGCCGGTTCGTTGAGATTGTGTTTACGATCAACCCCCGCATCTGATCGTTACGACGCCCCCTGGAGGCAAGGGGTCCGATTTCCCACATTGGCGGGATGCTTCCATTCGACATC
>JADFZP010000429.1 GCA_015232485.1 Alphaproteobacteria bacterium | reverse complement strand
TGCGGCGGGCCTCCTCGGCGGCCTCGCGCGCCGCCTTTTCGGCGGCGGCGCGGGCGGCGGCCTCGCGGATTTCGCGTTCGCGGCGCTCCTGCTCCAGGCGGGCCATCAACTCGCGCAGATCCTTGGCCTCGTCGGCCAGCCGGGCCAGTCGCTTTTCGCTGTCGCTCGACCGCTCCTCGGCCTGTTGCTGGAGGCGGGCCTTTTTCGCCATCATGCCTTCGATGCGACGGCGTTCCTCGGCCAGATGGTTGGCGGCGCCGCTGATGCGCTGGCGCTGCACGTCGATGTCGTCGCGCAGGCTGGCGAGCTGCGTCAGTTCGTCGCGCAGGGACTTGGCCGAGTCCTCGATGCGCGGCAGCACGCTGCGCAGCAGGATGGCGCTGCGCACGGTGTCGGCCGGCGAGGCGGGCTGGGCGATCAGCGCCTCGGTCGGCCGCCAGGCGAGGCGTTGCAGCGCGGTCAAGACGCCGGTCATCTGCTCGCGGCGGCGTTCCAGCGCGGCCTCGGTCTCGGCCTCCATCGCCTTCAACTCGCGGAACTGGATTTCCAGGCCCGAAAGGTTTTCCTCGTGCTCCTGCACGGCGCGGGCGGCGGCCACCATTCCACCCTTCAATTCGCCGAGTTCGCCGGCCAGCGCCTCGGCGCGGCGCTTGGCCTCCTCGTGCTCGGCGCGGCTTTTTTCAAGCGCCGCCTCGACTTCCTTCAGGCGCTTTTGCGGCGGCGGATCGGCGGCCCAGGCAGGTCCGGCGAGAACGGCCAGCACCGCCACGGCGGCGAGGGAAAACCCTCGTCCGGCGATCGGCGCGCGTTCAGATGCGATCCCCGTCCTGGACAAGCAGCGGCCTTCCCGTCATCTCCTGCGGCTGAGGCAGGCGCAACAGCGCGAGCAAAGTCGGTGCGACGTCGGCCAAGCGGCCATCGCGCAAGGCCGCCCCGGCAGGCCCATTGACCAGCAGCACCGGAACGGGACCGACCGTATGGGCAGTATGTGGCTGTTTTGTGGCGGGGTCCACCATCTGTTCGGCGTTGCCGTGGTCGGCGGTGACCAGCATGCAGCCGCCCGCCGCGCGCAAGCCCTGGGCGAGCCGGCCCAGACAGCCATCCAGCGTCTGAACGGCGCGGATCGCCGCCTCGATCACCCCGGTGTGGCCGACCATGTCGCCATTGGCGTAGTTGACCACGATCAGGTCGTAGCGGTTCGAGGCGATCGCCGCGAGCAGGCGGTCGGTCACCTCGCCCGCCGACATCTCGGGCTGGAGGTCGTAGGTGGCGACCTTGGGGCTGGGGACCAGGATGCGGTCCTCGCCGGGCAGGGTGGCCTCTTCGCCGCCATCGAAGAAAAAGGTGACGTGCGCGTATTTCTCGGTCTCGGCGATGCGAAGCTGGGTCAGCCCGGCCTCGGAGACCAGTTCGCCCAGGATGCGGGTCAATTCCTGCGCGGGAAACAGCGGCTGGATGAAGCGGTTGAGATCGGTCGAATACTCGACCATGCCCAGCAGCGCGGCGAAGTCGATCACCCGGCTGCGGGGAAAGCCGTCGAAGGCCGGGTCGACCAGCGCCGACAGGATCTCGCGCGCCCGGTCGGCGCGGAAATTGGCCATCAACAGGCCGTCGCCGTCCCTCATGCCGGCGTAACCGCCGATCACCGCCGGCAGCATGAATTCGTCGGTCTTGCCGTCGGCGTAGGAGGCTTCGATGGCGGCCGGCGCGTCGGGCGCGTGGACGCCCTTGCCGCAGGCCATCGCGTCGTAGCCCTTGGTCACCCGGTCCCAGCGCGTGTCGCGGTCCATCGACCAGTAGCGGCCGCCGATCGAGGCGATCGTCACGTCGCTTCCCGCCACGTCGGCCAGGAAGCGCTCGACGAAGCCTAAGCCCGAGGACGGCGGCGTGTCGCGGCCATCGAGGAAGGCGTGGACGCGCACCGGCACGCCTTGGCCGGCGATCAGGCGGCCCAGCGCCGCCATGTGGTCCTGATGCGAATGCACGCCGCCCGGCGACAGCAGGCCGAGCAGGTGGCACACCCCGCCGGTGCGCCGCAGCGCGGCGATCATGCCGGCCAGCACCGGGTTGGCGGCCAAGCTGCCATCCGCCACCGCTAGATCGATGCGCGGCAGGTCCTGCATCACCACCCGGCCGGCGCCGAGATTCATGTGGCCGACCTCGGAATTGCCCATCTGCCCCTCGGGCAGCCCGACCTCGAGCCCCGAGGTTTTCAGCAGCGCGCCTGGACAGGTGGCGCGCAGCGCGTCCCAGTTGGGGGTGTTGGCGAGCGCGATGGCGTTGCCCTCGCGCTCGTCGCGGTGGCCCCAGCCGTCGAGGATGCACAACACCACGGGCCGGGGGCGGTCAGTCGAAGGGGATGTCGTCATGCGGTGCAATATAATTCATTCGCGCGCGCTTGGGAACGAGGCGCATCCGGGTCCGACCTGCCGCATGCGGCCCTCGATCACCCCGGCCTTGTGGGCGACCCGAGCCGACGGCCGGGCCGGCGACCATTCGCGCGGATTGGGCAGCACGGCGGCCAGCAGCGCCGATTCGCGCCGGGTCAGCGCGGCGGCCGGCTTGGCGAACCAGTGGCGCGACGCCGCCTCGGCGCCGTACAGGCCGGGACCCCATTCGGCGACGTTCAGATAGACCTCGAGGATGCGGTGCTTGCTCCACAGGGTTTCCAGCAGCACCGTCAGCCAGGCTTCCAGCCCCTTGCGCAGAAAGTCGCGGCCCGGCCACAGGAAGACGTTTTTCGACACCTGCATGCTGATCGTGCTGGCCCCGCGCAATTGGCCCTTGCCGCCCAGGCGCTCGAAGGCGCGGCGGATCGCCTCGAAATCGAAGCCGCGGTGGGCGCAGAACTTGGCGTCCTCGCTGGCGATCACGGCGCGCCGCAGATCGGGGGCGATGTCGGCCAGCCCCACCCACCGCTTGTCCAGCCCCTCGCCCTGGGCCAAGCGGATCACCATCAAGGGCGTGATCGGCACCGGCGCCCAGACTGGGCCCCAGGGTGGGGGCCATGGTGGCGACCAGCCCGATCAGCACCCACTTTTTCCAGCCACGCATGGCGCCAGTGTAGACAACTCCCCTATTGCGTTGCAGCGGAAATCTCTATCTTGCCTTGCAGTCATGGCAGGAGAAGGACCACCCCATGCGCCGCGTGGCCTTCGCCGAACGTCCGGACTGGCGAAACATCCTGCTGGATGCCGGCTTTCCGCCCGACGCGCCGCCCGGCCGGCCGCAATGGGCCGAGGATTCCTGCTGGGTGATCGGCCACGACGAGGCCCACGGGCTGGCCGCCGCCGCCATCGCCGTCGAGCGCCGGTGCCGCGAGGCGGTCGACCAGGCGACCCGTAGCGAGGCGTCGCTCGACCGGCTGCGAATCCCGGAATTCATGCGCGACATGGTCGTCGATTCTTGGCGGGCCGGCCAGCCCTCGCTGCTTGGCCGCATCGATCTCGATCCCGCCGGGCGCCTGCTGGGCTTGGACGCCGACACC
>JADFZP010000428.1 GCA_015232485.1 Alphaproteobacteria bacterium | reverse complement strand
GGAAACGGCGCGATGTTCAAAAATGCCGAAGAAATCGCGCAACGCCGGACTGCGCTCGCGCTGGGTTCGCGCAACGGCGTCGGTGTAATGATGGGGCAGCACGCCCATCGGCCCGGTCAAGCCCATGAATCCGACCGTCATTTCGGCCGGCAGCACGGCACTGCCATTGGCTTTGAGGTCGACCACCTCATTGGCCGGGAAACCGCGCCCCTGTTGCGCGCGGAAACGAACCGGCTCGGCCTCGGGCGGGCTGTCGCCACCCACCATCGTACCCGATCGGCCCGCCGCCAGCCGCTCCAGCAGCCGTGCCGCCTGAAAGAATCCAAAGCGCCGCGGCTCCGCCAGTAGCGCGTCCATCACAGAAGAAATTTGTCGCCCGCCCGGGGTGGCCATGTTTTGACAGCCTCCGACCGTCCGCGGGCAACCGCGGTCAGTCTGGTATAGGAGTTGATGGAGCCGTACAGCGCCACGAAGCGTTCCAGCACCGAAGCGAGCAGGAAGAAGCCGTTGTCCGCGAGCTTCTTCTCGTCGAATTCCAGGGTCACCTCGGTGCCGCGGCAGATCGCGCCGGCACCTGGCCCCGGCGCGCGCGCGGTACCGCTGCGCGCCGTCAAACCGACGATTCCCTCGGCCGCCGCCCTGGTCTCGGAGTTGTCGCGGAAATCGTACAGCGCCAGGATTTCGCGCAAGGCGTCCAGGCCGTTGTGGTCACTGGTTAGCGACAGGTGGTTGAGCGCGAGATGCGAGACAAGTCGCCACGTCAGCCCGTGCCCCATCGGCGGTCTCAGCGTTGGGGTTGGCGCGCGAATGCATTCGACGGCTTGGCTGGCCGAGCCCCCCCTCGAGCAGGCGCAGGCGCGGATGTCCGCCGCCCAATGGCAAGTGCCGCGGCAGATCGCGGTTGCAGCAGGTCAGTGCCACGTTGGCGACCCATCCGGCCGGCGCCTCCGGGCGGAAACCCAGGTCCACGAATGACAGGCTCACCTCGGTGGCCGGGTCGCGCTCGCCCGCCGGCTCGCGATGCGCCAGCCAATAGCGCGTCGTGTCGTTCCGCCGATGCGTGGAGGCATGGAACGGAAGGAACCGCACCGTTTCGCCGCGCGGCGACGTGGCGGTCACCTCGTCGACCGAATAGACCTCGATGGCATCGGCGCGCCGAAGATCGCCGCGGATGGGATAGCGATCGGCGGCGTGGGTGAGGGGAATGGGCTCGGCGATCTTTCGGAACAGGTTGACGATCGGCGCGCAACCCAGGGCCAGGGATTGAACCGAGATCGTCCGCTCGAGGTTGCCGGCGGGGCCGGCCATGTAGACGTAGACGTCCAGGGCCGGGCCAACTCCGGCCAGCGTCGCGCCGTCCAGCCCCGCGAGGTCGAAGAATAGGAATTTCTCGGGAAAGGTGAAGTACTCGGTCAGCAGGCGATATCCAGGAAAACTGTTGACCGGATATGGCAGCATCGCCTCTTCGGGTCCGAAGCCGACCGGACGGATCGCATCGGCCCCCAGGATGGCGATCGGACGATCGCGGCGCTTCGGGGTGCAGAGGGCGACGCAAGCGACCTGGTTGTGAATGCGCTCGTAAAGCGCATTGGCGGCGCGTGTCTCATCGCGCAGATGGAAGCGGAGGAACGGCGGCGCCAACGAGCCGAAGCTGGCGCCATCGGACTGGCAACGCAACTCCAGCTTCAGCACCGCGCGGCAACCCGATGCCTGGGGAAACTCCGGCGCCCCGCCCGGATACGGTCCCATCCGAATTGACTCGATCTTGATTGGCCACAGGGTGACCGGCTGGGTGGTGCGGTACTGGCAGTGAAGTCCGTTCAGCGGTTCGGTTTCCAGCGCGGTGCCGACATCGATGGCAACCGGTTCGGTGGCGTCTGGCAGGGGCTCGAACCGCACCATCGACATGGACGGGATGGGCCGCAGGTAATGTGGATAAAGGACATCCAGAAGACCGGCGGTCAGTTCGGGGAAGTCATCGTCCAGCTTCCTACGCGTGCGGGCATTGAGGAACGCGACGCTCTCGATCAATCGGGACACATGCGGATCGTCGACGGCGTCGCGCGTCAGACGCAATGACCCGGCGATTTTCGGGTGGGCATCCGCGAACTCGCCCGCCTTGCTTCGCAGCCAAGCCAACTCGCGTTCGTAATAGGGAAGCAGTTCGTCAGCCATCGACCGTCACCGACACGTTGCGGCTGGTGGGGTCGATCACGGAATCGAAGCTGATCGGCTCGGTGGCCGGACCCACTTTCAGGAAGGCCTCGATGCGCAGGCGCAGCACGCGCGATCCCCCATCGCGAGCGGGCTGCAGGCCCACGCGCACCCTCTCGAGGCGCGGCTCGAAGCGGCGAACCGCCTTTTCGATTTCGCCGCGGAGGCGTTCCTGCTCACGCGGGGAACCCAGGTTGACGCTTGAGAAGTCGGGAATGCCGTAGACGACCATGGAGTCCGCGACCGCGGTCAGGCCTCGGGGCACGGACAGGAAACGCCGCCGAGTATTGAGCAGGGTTTCGAGGTCTCGTCTGACGTTGCGCCGCAACGCCGCAAGGCTGGGGCCGGTCGGTCGCCCCGCACCGGCCTCGCCATCAAGCAAGCGGTCGAATACCGAGTGGTGGATGTCGTGAGCGGCGCTCATGCCGGCGTGGCCAAGGTGAACGCGAGCGTGCCGATCTCCATCACTCCCTTCGCCTCGTCGCCGATCAGCATGAGCCGTTGACCGACGCCGCGGACGGGGCGCCCCGGTTCGGCGATCCAGTCCGTCTCGAAGCCCAGCCGCAATGCGTCGGGGCCCTGGGGCGCCCGGGTCGGATAGAGAACGGGAATGAAAACCTCGCCATTGGCGCCATCGGCGCCGGCGATACGCGCCCGCCGCCACAACAGGTCGCACGGCCGCTTCGGCGGCTGAAAAGCCAGCATCGTCAGATCGCGCGGAGACACCCAGTAGTAACGACCCGTCGCGGTCAGCACTTCGATGATCTCGGCGGTGACGTCGTCGATGTCACGAAAACCTTCGGCGGTCAGGCCGTCACATGTGACCCGAAGCGGCGGCTGGTCCGGGTCGCCGATTCGCGCGGCGTGGTCGCCAGCCAGCGCGCGCAACGCGGCGCGCATGAATGCGGTCGGCTCGGCCAGGAACTCGGGAAGCCCTCCCCCCGCGAAAACATGGCGCCGGCTCGTTTCGGCGCGCAGCAGGTTGCGCAGCAGCAAGGGCCGCGCGTTGTCGTCCCCGGCCAAGCGCTGCGCCGCCTCGAAGTGGATGTCGGCCCGCTCGATGTCATCGGCGAAGCACAGCATCTCGCCCAATGTCAGGCGAGCAGCCATGTCGGTGGGGCGGCGTTTGACTTCGGCGAGCGCGGCCTGCACGGCCTGGCCAAGATCGCCGGTTTGGAAGCGGGAAAGTACGCTGTCGGTCATCGACGGATCCTTCAGGCCGGGGCGGCCGGAGAGAGGACGGTGGTCAGCCGAAACGTCGAGACGATCTCGTCGACCTGGAAGTG
>JADFZP010000427.1 GCA_015232485.1 Alphaproteobacteria bacterium | reverse complement strand
GGCGCGTCGGCCGGCGACCACCAGCGCAGCGACCGCTCGCCATCGGGACCGATCATCAGCGTGGTTCCACCCGCGACCAACCGGATGTCCCGCCAGACGGTGCCGCCCGACGTGTCGAACTCGAACGCCATCTGGGCGGCCACGGCGCCCTCGTCCAGCACGCGCGGCACCTCGGGCAGGGACAGCAGCGGACGCAGGCCGGTGGCGAAGGCGATCACCCGGCGGTCCCGGTACCAGTAAAGGATACGCGTGGGCGACGGGTCGCGCCCAAGCACCAGCCGGCGGTTCGGCCCGTCCCACACGGCGAAGGCGAAGTCGCCCAGCAGTCGCGATCCCAGATCGGCCCCCCAGCGGCGCCAAGCGGCGGCGAGGCAATGATGATCGCCGGCCGCCGCCGCGTCGGTGCCGAGCCCGTCGAAGTCCAAGCATCGCGCCAGCTCGGACCGATTGTCGAGGCGGCCGTCGAACAACCACGCCACGCCCTCGCGACGCAAAATGGCCCCATCGCGGAACGGCTCGGCGGCGGGACGGGCGACCAGCACCGCCGGGCCGTCCGGCGACGGCATGATCACGCCGGCCCCACCGATTTCGGCCGACAGGATGCGCCGACACCCCTCGGGGTCGTTGGAGCCGATGCAACCGGCGAAAAGCGTCATGGCCGGGCGATCCCCTCTCCCCACGTGGCACAGCATTAGCGCGAACGATGACCAAGGTAAAGCACCTCGATCGGGTGGCGGGCTGGGGAAAGGCTCGATTCTAAAACATACATATGCACTTATTTGTCCGGCTTTTGAACGAAGTCGAAGATTCTCCTGGACCGGTTTCGTGTGCTCTGCTTTTCTTTCTCGCGCGTTACCACCACGCGGTGGGTCGGCGCGAATCGACGGCGGGAAGGGGAGGCAACCTTGGAACCGTATTTGGGTGAAATCAGAATCTTCGGCTTCAATTGGCCGCCCAATGGTTGGGCGCTGTGCGACGGCTCGATCTTGAAGATGTCGCAAAACCAGGCCTTGGGCGCCCTGTTGAACAAGACCTATGGCGGCGACGGCGTAAACACGTTCGGGCTGCCCGACCTGCGCGGACGCACCCCACTGGCGGCCGGCAGGGCGGCGGGCAGCACGATCTCCTACAATTACGGCGACAAGGGTGGCGCCGAGACGGTCACGCTGGCCATCACCGACATCCCGTCGCACAACCACAACGTGGACGCGACCACCGCCGACGCGACGGCGCCCGTACCGGGCAATGTGAATCAGTTCGCCCAGGTGGCCACGAACACGCCGCTGTACGGAGTCGCGGAAAACAACCCGCCGACCCTGACGGCCTTGGCCGCGACGACGATCACCTCGGCCGGCGGCGGACAAGGACACGACAACATGCAGCCTTACCTGACGGTGAATTTCTGCATCGCCATCTCCAATGCGCTTTGGCCACCTCGCTCCTGATGTCGGACCGACACTGGAAAACAAGGAGTCTGTCATGGATGGTTTCGCGGGCGAAATTCGCCTGTTCGCGGGCGCCTATGCGCCGCAAGGCTGGCATCTCTGCGACGGAGCGGTGCTGGCGATCAACGATTATCAAGTGCTCTACTCGCTGCTCGGCGTGACCTATGGCGGCGATGGCCAGAAGACTTTCGCGCTTCCCGATTTGCGCGGCCGGGTGCCGGTGGGACAAGGAAGCGGCCCCGGCCTGACCAACCGCACGGTCGGCGTCGCGGGTGGGTCCGAGACGGTCACCCTGCTCGAAGCCACCATGCCGGCCCACAATCACGCCTTCTACGCGTCCACCGCCCTGGGCACCACCGACACGCCCGGTCCGACCCTGACGCGCGCCGCGCTGGCGACCGGCAGCGTCGCCTATTATTCGCCACCGTCGGGCACTACGCCGCCGACCCAGAACTTGGCGCCGGGAACCATCACGACCGCGGGCGGCTCCGGCGCGCACGGCAATCTGATGCCCACCACCTGCATCAATTTCATCATCGCGCTGAACGGCACATATCCGCAGCGGTCCTGATCGGAAGGGGAGGACGTATCATGGCAGACCCATACATCGGCGAGATCCGGATCTTCGCCTTCAATTTCGCGCCGGAAGACTGGCTCGTATGCAATGGCCAGTTGCTGCCCCTGTCGCAATTCCAGGCACTGGCCGCCGTCATCGGCAACCAATATGGCGGCGACGGCAAGACCACGATCGCCGTGCCGAACCTGCAGGGACGGGCGGTCGCCGACTTCGGCTCCGGCTCCGGCCTGACGCCCAGGAAAATCGCCTCCCAGTTCGGCGACACCACCGTCTCGGTGAACTACGCGCAGATGCCCCAGCACGATCACGACGTCACCATGAAGGTCTCGTCGACGGTGGCTGCCGGCATGACGGCGGGTCCCGCGACCAATGGCACGTCTTCTCTCGGTGCGGTCGGCATACCGATCGCCGGGAAGCCGGGGCCACAAGTCCAGAAGGCCTACGGCGCGCCGACGGCGGATGTGACCCTTTCGACCAACATGTCGCCCGAGATCGTCGGGTACGCCGGGGGCGCCGCCCCGTCGGGCGCCCCCACCCCGCACGAGAATCGTCAGCCCTATCTGGCGATGAATTTCTGCATCTCGACCGCCGGCAATTTCCCCATCCGGCAGTGAACGGCCCGATCAACTCCGCGACGCGACGCCTGCCGACCGTGCCGGCGTCGCTCGCGGGCCAGGGCATCGGCGTTCGTGCCCGCACCGAGGCGGACGAGGGGTTTCTGCGGACGCTCTACGTCTCGATCCGCTGGCACGAGGTCGAGCCGCTGATCGACTGGACCCAGGACCAGAAGCTGGCCTTCCTGGCCGGCCAGTTCGCGCTGCAACGCCACTACTACGACACGGCCTTCGCGGACTGCGTCTTCGCCATTATCGAGCATGGGGGCGAGCCGATCGGCCGGTTGTACCTCGACCGCGCCGACCCGGCCGAGACCCGCGTCGTCGATATCGCCTTCCTGCCCCAGTGGTGCGGGCGGGGACTGGGCACCGCCTTCCTGCGCCACATCCAGGACGAGGCGCGCGCCGAGGGGGCCAAAGTCTCGATTCACGTCGAAAACGACAACCCCGCCCGCCGCCTCTATGGGCGGCTGGGCTTCGAGGATGTCGAACGGCGCGGCATCTACTGGTTGATGCGCTGGGGGGCGATCAGTTGAACACGGCCTGGAAGGTGGTGGGCGACAATTGGACCAGAAAGATGTCCAGCCCGCCCAGGCTGTCATTCTTCAAGGAATAGCAGTTCTGCGGCACGTCCAGCGCGCCGGCGGCGGTGAAGATCAGCGAGAACGGATCGCGCTGGCACTCTTCGATCTGGCCCACGGACTTGAGCGGCTTGGCCTCGGTCAGGGTGAGCGCCACTTGGTTGCCACCGTCCAGCGACAGCGTGAAGGTCTGGCCCACCAGATTGGAGAAGTTGGCGATGGTCGCGGTGGCGATGTCGAGCATGGTTGTTCCCTCGAAGAATTGCGATGGGACATCTTGCCACGGCACATGTTTTCGTCATAGC
>JADFZP010000002.1 GCA_015232485.1 Alphaproteobacteria bacterium | reverse complement strand
CCGGTGGCGCGCGAGGCGGCCGGGCGGAGATTGCGCGCCGCGCTCGAGGCGCCGCGCCTGCGCCTGCTCACCCAGTTCAACGCGCTGCCCGACGGCGTGAAGTTCCTGGTCGACATGCGGGCCGAGATCCTGGCCCTGCTGCGCGCCGATCCCGGTCTGGCGCCGCTCGAGGCCGATCTGAAGTCGCTGCTCGTCTCGTGGTTCGACGTGGGCTTTCTCGAATTGCGGCGGCTGACCTGGCGGACGCCGGCCCTGGTGCTGGAAAAAATCATGCTCTACGAGGCGGTGCATGCGATCCGCAGTTGGGACGACCTCAAGAACCGGCTCGATTCGGATCGTCGGCTGTACGCCTATTTCCATCCCCGCATGCCCGACGAGCCGCTGATCTTCGTCGAGGTGGCGCTGGTGCGCGGCATCGCCGGCAACATCCAGGCGCTGCTCGATCTGGCGGCGCCGGTCGACGATCCGGCCAGGGCGGACACCGCGATCTTCTATTCCATCTCCAACGCGCAGAAGGGCTTGGCCGGAATCAGCTTTGGCAATTTCCTGATCAAGCGGGTGGTCGACAGTCTGGCCGGCGAGTTCAAGAACCTGAAGACCTTCGCCACGCTGTCGCCGGTGCCCGGCTTCCGCGCTTGGCTGGACGAGCGGCTGGCGGAAGGCGAGCCCGGCCTGCTGACCGCCGCCGAGCACCGCCTGCTGACCAAGGCGGCGCGCCAGCGCGGCGCCAAGGGCAGCCTGAAAACCCTGCTCGCCACGCCCGATTGGCACCGCGACGACGATCTGAAGTCGGCGCTCGAAGGACCGCTGGTCCGCCTGTGCGCCCGCTATCTGGCCGAGGCGAAGCGCAACAACGGGGACGGCCGGGCGCTCGACCCGGTGGCGCATTTCCACCTGAGCAACGGCGCGCGGATCGAGCGAATCGATTGGCTGGGCGACGTGTCGCCCAAGGGCATCGCCCAGTCGGCCGGGCTGATGGTGAACTATCTCTACAAGCTGACCGAGATCGACCAGAACCACGAGACGTACAGCGGCGCCGGCCGGGTGGTCGTCTCACCGGCCATCCGCGCGCTGCTCAAAGGCTGAACCCCCGAACCCAACCAGCCGCCATTGAGGCGGCGGCCAAGCGCGCGGCACGCGCGCGCCCGGCGAGGGACGAACAAGACTCAGTGGCGGCGGCCAAGCGCGCGGCACGCGCGCGCCCGGCGAGGGACGAACATAATCAGTGCGTGCGGATGGTGTGCAGGAACCCGCTCACCTGACCGGACAGGCGTTCGGACTGGCGGGACAGTTCGGCGGCGGCGCTCAGCACCTCGCCGGCGGCGTGGCCGGTTTCGCCGGCCGCCTGGGTCACCGCGGTGATGTTTTGGGTCACCTCGGACGTGCCGGCGGCGGCTTGCTGGACGTTGCGGGCGATTTCCTGGGTGGCGGCGCCCTGTTCCTCGACGGCGGCGGCGATCGCCGAGGCGATTTCGTTGATCCGCTCGACGGTGCCGCCGATGCCGCGGATGGCGCTGACGGCCTCCTTGGTGGCGCCCTGCACGGCGCCGATCTGCTGGGCGATCTCTTCGGTGGCCCGAGCGGTCTGATTGGCCAAGCTCTTGACCTCGTTGGCGACCACCGCGAAGCCCTTGCCGGCGTCGCCGGCCCGCGCCGCCTCGATGGTGGCGTTCAGGGCCAGCAGGTTGGTCTGGCTGGCGATGTCGTTGATCAGCTTCACCACCTCGCCGATGCGGCTGGCGGCGTCGGCCAGCCCTTGGACGAGTTGGTTGGTGCGCTTGGTCTCTTCGACGGCCGCGCCGGCGATCTGGGTCGATTGCGAGACTTGGCGGCTGATCTCGTGGATCGAGCTGGTCAATTCCTCGGCGGCGGCCGCCACGGTCTGCACGTTGGTCGCGGCCTCCTCGGCGGCGGCGGCGACGGCGGTGGCTTGGCGGCTGGTCTCGTCGGCGGTGGCGGCCATCGACTGCGCCGTGCTTTGCAGTTCGGTGGCGGCCGAGGCGACGATCTCGACCATGCCGTGGATCTCGCTTTCGAAGGTGTCGGCGTGCCCGTCGAGGGTGCGCGCCGCCGTCTCCTTCGAGCTTTGGATATAGACCGAGATGGCGAGGTCCATGTCGAGGAACAGGCCCTTGTTGAGCGCCGCGACCAGTTCGGCGGCGCGCTCGGGCTTCTTGCGATAGGCTTGGACCACCACCTCGACGAGGCGGTTCAGCGTGTAGCAATAGCCGGCCAGATACCAGCGCGGCTCGAGGCCGATCCGCTCGTGCGTCTCGCCGATCTTGACGACTTGGGCGAAATAGTTGTCGCCGAACTCGCCGGTGAACAGGTTGTCGATCCAGTGTTGGCGCTGCATCGCGCGCGCCCGCGCCATCATGTCCCTGGTCTGGAACATGGTCGAGATGGACGGCACGCTCGCGACGTGGCGATAGAACCCCTCGAGCACGTCGTCGATATGACGGTCGACCAGCGGCCTAAGCTCCTGGAGGGCGCGGCGGGTCTGGTCGTCGATCTTGAGGAAGGACAGGCGGCCCGAGCGGTCGAGATCGGCTTGCATGGGGGTGCTCCGAGGGTAAACTTTCGTATGAGGCTTCTTACACCATCGAACACGACGCGAAAAGCCCTTGGTTGATGGCGCTAAAGTGGTACTCCTGTCGGCCACGCTTTTCGAGGGGGGCGGGTTTTGACCTGTTTCACCGCAAAACACTATGATATAGAACTCGCCTCCGGCGGGCGGTTCGCTCCGACCAGGGCCTTGCGGGCGTGGTGGAACTGGTAGACACACTGGATTTAGGTTCCAGCGGCGCAAGCCATGGGGGTTCAAGTCCCTTCGTCCGCACCACCGCCCTTACAAGGAAATCACCTGCGGCCGGCTTCGGCACGCGCAACTTCGACGTTCACCGATTGGCAGAGAATTGATGCAAGTCACCCAAACCAATGCTGACGGCCTCAAGCGCGAGTTCAAGGTCGTCGTTCCCGCGGGCAAGATCGAGGAAATGGTGGTCGGCCGTCTCGTCGAGATCGGCAAGAAGACCCAGCTTCCGGGCTTCCGCCCCGGCAAGGCGCCGCTCGCGCTGCTGCGCAAGAAATACGCCACCTCGGTCACCGGCGAGATTCTCGAATCGGCCGTGAACGAGGGCACCACCAAGGCCATCGAGGACAACGCGCTGAAGCCCGCGATGCAGCCCAAGATCGAAATCACCGCCTATGGCGATGGCAAGGATCTCGAATTCACGGTGGCGGTCGAGAGCCTACCCGAGATCGAGCCGGTCGATCTGACCACCATCGAGATCGAGCGCCCGGTGGCCGAAGTGCCCGACGACGAGATCGAAAAGGCGCTCGGCCAACTGGCGGAGCGACGCAAATCCTCGGAAAAGATCGAAGAGACGCGCAAGGCCGAGAATGGCGACGTGGTGCTGATCGACTTCCTGGGCAAGCGCGACGGCGTGGCTTTCGCCGGCGGCTCGTCCGAGGATTTCGAGCTGGTGCTGGGCTCGGGCATGTTCATTCCGGGCTTCGAGGAGCAACTGGTCGGCGTCGAGCCGGGCCAGGACGTGGTGGTCCGCGTCACCTTCCCCGAGGCCTACGGCAACAAGGAACTGGCCGGCCAGCCGGTCGAGTTCGACGTCAAGGTCAAGGAACTGCGCCGTCAGGTGCCCGCGCCGGTCGACGACGAACTGGCCAAGGGCATGGGCCTCGACGACCTCGAGGCGCTGAAGAAGGCGCTGCGCGAGGAGTTCTCGCGCGACTACGCCAACCGTTCGCGGGGCCGCGCCAAGCGCGCCTTGCTCGACGTGTTGGCCGAACGCCACGACTTCGCCGTGCCGCAGGGCATGCTCGACCTCGAATTCGGCGCGATCTGGAAGCAGATCGAGCAGGGCAAGGCCGAAGGCAAGCTCGACGACGACGACAAGAACAAGACCGACGACGAACTGAAGGCCGAGTATCGCGGCATCGCCGAACGCCGTGTGCGGCTTGGCCTGCTCTTGTCCGAGGTGGGGCAGCGCGCCAATATCTCCGTCACGCAGGAGGATCTGAACCGCGCGCTGATGAACGAGGCGCGCCGGTTCCCCGGCCAGGAGCACCTGGTGTTCCAGTACTACCAGAAGAATCAGGACGCGATGAATTCGCTGCGCGCCCCGATTTACGAGGACAAGGTCATCGACCACATCCTCGGGCTGGCCAAGGTGACGGACAAGCCGGTCCCTCCGGCGGAGCTGATGACGGACCCGGACGCCGAAGCGTAATCCGGCCGATTCGGAGGCGAAGCCGAAGAACGAGGGCGGCCGATCAAAAGGCCGCCGAAGCCCTCGGAGTCGAGCCCGGGAACTCGCGCGACACGGCGCCCGAGTTCCCGGCCCTCCGATCGAACGGAAGGACCCGCGAATGAGAGATCCGATCGACGTTTACATGAACACCCTGGTCCCGATGGTGGTCGAGCAGACCAACCGGGGCGAGCGCGCCTACGACATCTATTCGCGCTTGCTCAAAGAGCGGATCATCTTCCTGACCGGCGCGGTCCACGACGGAGTGGCCAGCCTGATCTGCGCCCAGCTCCTGTTCCTCGAATCCGAGAACCCGAGCAAGGACATCTCGTTCTACATCAATTCGCCGGGCGGCGTGGTCACCTCGGGCATGGCCATCTACGACACCATGCAGTACATCCGCCCGGCGGTCTCGACGGTGTGCATCGGGCAGGCGGCCTCGATGGGCTCGCTGCTCCTGGCCGCCGGCGCCGCCGGCAAGCGCTATGCGCTGCCCAACGCGCGGATCATGATCCACCAGCCTTCCGGCGGCGCGCAGGGCCAGGCCACCGACATCGAGATCCAGGCCCGTGAAATCCTTGCGCTCAGGGCCCGGCTCAACAATATCTACGTTCAGCACACCGGACAGACGCTCGACGTGATCGAACGGGCGATGGAACGGGACAAATACATGACCTCGCCGGAGGCCAAGGAATTCGGCCTGATCGACGAGGTGGTGGCCAGCCGCCCGCCCCGCGAGGGGGACCAGAAGAGCAGCGTCTGACAAGCCCGCCAGCCAGGCGCGACTTCGTGGTCCCCGTGGGCGAGTGAACCCGCGGGGGGCCGCGCGCGTCGGTTTGTTTTTGGCATTGTCAGGCGGCGGCCTGAGCGGCTAGCATGAAATTCAAAGCGGCCGCTTATTTTTTCGACGGAGATCCGATGACAAAGTCCACGAGCGGCGATTCCAAGAACACCCTCTACTGCTCCTTCTGCGGAAAGAGTCAGCATGAGGTGCGGAAGCTCATCGCCGGGCCGACCGTGTTCATCTGCGATGAATGCGTCGAGCTGTGCATGGACATCATCCGCGAGGAGCACAAGACGCATCTCGTGCGTTCGCGGGACGGTGTTCCGTCCCCGCGCGACATCTGCGCCGTGCTCGACGACTATGTGATCGGCCAGTCGCACGCCAAGAAGGTTTTGGCGGTGGCGGTCCACAATCACTACAAGCGGCTCAGCCACAGCTCGAAGACCAACGATGTCGAGCTGGCCAAGTCGAACATCCTGCTGGTCGGCCCCACCGGCTGCGGCAAGACGCTGCTCGCGCAGACGCTGGCCCGCATCCTCGACGTGCCGTTCACGATGGCCGACGCGACCACGCTGACCGAGGCGGGCTATGTCGGCGAGGACGTCGAGAACATCATCCTGAAGCTGCTGCAATCGGCCGACTACAATGTCGAGCGCGCGCAACGCGGCATCGTCTACATCGACGAGGTCGACAAGATCTCGCGCAAGTCGGACAACCCCTCGATCACGCGCGACGTGTCGGGCGAGGGCGTCCAGCAGGCGCTGCTGAAGATCATGGAGGGCACCGTGGCCTCGGTGCCGCCGCAAGGCGGGCGCAAGCACCCCCAGCAGGAATTCCTGCAAGTCGACACCACCAACATCCTGTTCATCTGCGGCGGTGCCTTCGCCGGGTTGGAGCGGATCATCTCGCAGCGCGGCAAGGGCACCTCGATCGGCTTCGGCGCCGACGTGCGCGGCCCCGACGAGCGCCAGACCGGCGAGATCCTGCGCGAGGTGGAACCCGAGGATCTGCTGAAGTTCGGCCTGATCCCGGAATTCGTCGGCCGCCTGCCGGTGATCGCCACGCTTTCGGATCTCGACGAGCAGGCCTTGGTCGACATCCTGTCCAAGCCGAAGAACGCCCTGGTCAAGCAATACCAGCGCCTGTTCGAGATGGAGGACGTTCAGCTCAGCTTCAATGAAGACGCGCTGAAGGCCATCGCGATCAAGGCCATCGCCCGCAAGACGGGAGCGCGTGGTCTGCGCTCGATCATGGAGCAGATTCTGCTCGACACGATGTTCGATCTTCCCACCCTCGACAGCGTCGAGGAGGTGGTCATCAACAAGGAAGTGGCCGAGGGACGGTCGCAGCCGCTTTTCATCTACGCCGACCGGCGTGAGGACGTCGGCTCCAGCGCATAACCGGATTTGGGTACCATCACCCCTTGAAGAGGGAGGGGTGATGGGGCCACTTTAGTTCGGTATTGCCGATAGTCCGGCCCGGCATAGGGCCCCGAACAATTACGAGGTACCATGGTGGAAATCGCGCGTGGGGACGTGTTCCCCGTCCTGCCGCTCCGTGACATCGTCGTCTTTCCCCACATGATCGTGCCGCTGTTCGTCGGGCGCGAGAAGTCCGTGCGGGCCTTGGAAGACGTGATGAAGGACGACAAGCAGATCCTGCTGGTCGCGCAGAAGAACGCCGCCCAGGACGATCCCGCGTCCGAAGACATCTATCGCGTGGGAACGGTCTCGACCGTGCTTCAGCTTCTGAAGCTGCCGGATGGCACCGTGAAGGTGCTGGTCGAGGGCGGCCAGCGCATGCGGATCACCGATTTCACCGAGAACGACGTCTTCTTCCAGGCCTATGGCGAAGTGATCGACGAGAAGTCGGGCGATCTTCAGGAGCTGGAGGCGCTGTCGCGGTCGGTGGTCGCCCAGTTCGAGCAGTACATCAAGCTCAACAAGAAGATCCCGCCCGAGGTGCTGGTCTCGATCAACCAGATCGAAGACCCCGCCAAGCTGGCCGACACGGTCGCCTCGCATCTCGCGCTGAAGATCGCCGAGAAGCAGGAACTGCTGGAGATCGAAGTGGTCTCCGAGCGCCTCGAGCGCGTGTTCGGCTACATGGAAGCCGAAATCGGCGTCCTTCAGGTCGAGAAGAAGATCCGCAACCGCGTCAAGCGGCAGATGGAGAAGACCCAGCGCGAGTACTATCTGAACGAGCAGCTCAAGGCCATTCAGAAGGAGCTGGGCGAGGGCGAGGACGGCCGCGACGAGGCCGCCGAGTTGGAGGAGCGGATCAGCAAGACCCGCTTGACCAAGGAGGCCCGAGAAAAGGCGCTGGCCGAGCTGAAGAAACTGCGCTCGATGAGCCCCATGTCGGCCGAAGCCACGGTGGTGCGCAACTACCTCGATTGGCTGCTGACGATTCCCTGGAAGAAGCGCACCAAGGTCAAGAAGGACATCCGCTTGGCCGAGCAGGTGCTCAACGCCGATCACTACGGCCTTGAGAAGGTCAAGGAACGCATCCTCGAATACCTCGCCGTGCAGCAGCGCACGATGAAGGTCAAGGGGCCGATTCTCTGCCTGGTCGGCCCCCCCGGCGTCGGCAAGACGTCGCTGGGCAAGTCGATCGCCTCGGCGACGGGGCGCAACTTCGTGCGCATGTCGCTGGGCGGCGTGCGCGACGAGGCCGAGGTTCGCGGCCATCGCCGGACCTATATCGGCTCGATGCCGGGCAAGATCGTCCAGGGCATGAAGAAGGCGAAGTCGTCCAATCCGCTGTTTTTGCTCGACGAGGTCGACAAGCTGGGCTCGGACTGGCGCGGCGATCCCGCCTCGGCGCTGCTCGAGGTGCTCGATCCCGAGCAGAACGCCTCGTTCAGCGACCATTACCTCGAGGTCGATTACGATCTCTCGGACGTGATGTTCGTGACCACGGCCAACACGCTGCGCATGCCGCAGCCGTTGCTCGATCGCATGGAGATCATCCGTCTGTCGGGGTACACCGAGGACGAGAAGGTCGAGATCGCCAAGAAGCACCTGATCTCGAAGCAGCTCAAGGGGCACGGGGTCAGGAAGGGCGAGTGGGAGATTTCCGACGACGCGCTGCGCGACCTGATTCGCTACTACACGCGGGAAGCCGGCGTGCGCAATCTCGAGCGCGAGATCGCCAATCTGGTGCGCAAGGCGACCAAGGAGATTCTGATGAAGAGTCTCAAGAAGGTCGCCGTGACCCGCCGCAATCTGGAAAAGTTCGCGGGCGTGCAGAAGTTCCGCTATGGCGAGGCCGAGCTCGAGGATCTGGTCGGCGTGGTGACCGGCTTGGCCTGGACCGAGGTGGGCGGCGAGCTGCTGTCGATCGAGGCGGTGGTGATGCCCGGCAAGGGCATGGTCGCCCATACCGGCAAGCTGGGCGACGTGATGCAGGAATCGGTGCAGGCGGCGCGGTCCTATGTCCGCTCGCGCTCGGTGGCCTTCGGCATCAAGCCGACGGTGTTCGAGAAGCGCGACATCCACGTCCACGTTCCCGAGGGCGCCACGCCCAAGGATGGCCCCTCGGCCGGCGTGGCGATGTGCACGGCCATCGTCTCGGCCTTGACCGGCATTCCCATCCGCAAGGACGTGGCGATGACCGGCGAGATCACCCTGCGCGGCCGCGTCCTGCCGATCGGCGGATTGAAGGAGAAGCTTTTGGCCGCCCTGCGTGGCGGCCTGAAGACCGTCCTGATTCCCAAGGACAACGTCAAGGACTTGGCCGACATCCCGGACAACGTCAAGCGGGGGTTGAATCTGGTGCCGGTGGGCACGGCCGACGAGGTTCTCGCGAACGCCTTGGTGCGGCCCTTGGTCCCCATCCAGTGGGACGAGGAGGCGGAAGCCAAGGAACGCGCGAAAATGCGCGCCCAGGCGCAGGACGGCGAGGCGCCCGGCGTCCTCACCCACTGATATCCGCAGCGTATTTCGACGGCCGTCACCCACCCGGGTGGCGGCCGTTTGCGATGCGGCACTCGAAGGGGCTAAAAATCGCACGATTCCGGGGCTGACGCGGTTGACGCAAGTCGGATAGGCGATTTAGACTGCGCGAAAACATGAACTGGGGATCAGGACTGGCCATTAGTTAGTTTTAGCGAAAAGGGGGTCTCAGTGAACAAGAATGATCTCGTGGCGATGGTTGCCAGCAGCACCGGCCTGTCGAAGACCGACGCGTCGAAGGCGGTTGACGGTGTGTTCCAGGCGATCAGCGATGCCCTGAAGAAGGGGGACGAGGTTCGCTTGGTGGGGTTCGGCACGTTCGCCGTGGCTGAGCGTGCGGCGACCGAGGGGCGTAACCCTCGCACCGGTGAAACCATCAAGATTCCGGCATCGAAGCAGCCGAAGTTCAAGGCCGGCAAGGGGTTGAAGGAATCGGTCCAGTAAGTCTGGGGTACGACCGAATTTGACGAACCGGCCGCAGGAAGCGGCCGGTTTTCGTTTTTCCCCGTCTTGCCATGGCGGAGCGGGGCTTCTAAGCTGGCGGGACGGGCGGTTAGCTCAGCTGGCAGAGCGCCTGCTTTACACGCAGGATGTCGGCGGTTCGATCCCGTCACCGCCCACCAGCCCGGAACAGGCGACGCAAGGCGTCCGCAATTCTCCGGCCATCCCGTTGTCAAGCAAAAAAGAAATTTCCAAGGATTCGCCAAAGGCCGGTTTGGATCGCTCCAAGTCGTCGGCAAGAATTGTGGTGCCCAATTCATTAGGTACATCTAATGATCCGCTGTGCGGGTCCGCGCCCAAGGACTGGCGGGCCGCTTGCGATTGTTGCATCCCGCCCGCGAAGGAATTGATGTGGGAATCGGCGTCCCTGCTTGACAGGCCCGCGGCCGTGGATTACATGGAGCCACCCGCGGGGGTTTACCTCAGGGGGTGTAGCTCAGTTGGTTAGAGCGCCGGCCTGTCACGCCGGAGGTCGCGGGTTCGAGCCCCGTCACTCCCGCCATCCGCGCATTGTGGCGCACATCGATTGGGATGGTTCCGCGCGCAATCGGACTACGGAATGATGGAGGCGTCGCGCGGTCGTACTCGGTTGATTTCGTTCCCTTCCATTCGGCGGGCCGGCGGGTCATATGACTAGGCTCGGAGCGCCGTCCGCGAAGTGGGGCACCTCTGCCGCTTCGGCCTTCTTGAACCGCGACGTTCTGGTCATCTGAAAGGGCAGCCTATGGAAGCGTTGCTTCGCGAGTACCTGCCGATCCTGATCTTCCTGGCCATCGCGATGGCCATCGCCGGCATTGCCGTGGCGGCTTCCTGGCTTATCGGTCGGCAGCATCCCGACACCGAGAAGAATTCGCCCTACGAATGCGGATTCGAGCCCTTCGACGACGCGCGCTCGAAATTCGAAGTGCGCTTCTATCTCGTCGCCATTCTGTTCATCATCTTCGACCTTGAAGTCGCCTTCCTGTTTCCCTGGGCGGTTTCGCTGGGCGCCATCGGCGTGTTCGGCTTCTGGTCGATGGTGGCGTTCCTGGGCGTTCTGACGATCGGCTTCATCTACGAGTGGAAGAAGGGAGCATTGGAATGGGAGTGACCGAAAGCCGGCCCGTGCCGCCCGGTCAAGACCAGGACCGCATTCTCTCGGTCGTGACCGACGAGCTTCAGGACAAGGGCTTCGTTCTGGCCAATGTCGACAAGCTGGTGAATTGGGCGCGCACCGGCTCGATGTGGCCGATGACCTTCGGCTTGGCGTGCTGCGCCGTCGAGATGATTCATTCCGCCTGTTCGCGCTACGACCTCGACCGCTTCGGCGTGGTGTTCCGGCCCAGCCCGCGGCAGTCGGACGTGATGATCGTCGCCGGCACGCTGACCAACAAGATGGCGCCCGCCCTGCGCAAGGTCTACGACCAGATGGCCGAGCCCCGCTGGGTGATCTCGATGGGCTCGTGCGCCAATGGCGGCGGCTATTACCACTACTCCTACGCGGTGGTGCGGGGCTGCGATCGAATCGTGCCCGTCGACATCTACGTGCCGGGCTGCCCGCCGACCGCCGAGGCGCTGCTTTACGGAATCCTGCAACTCCAGAAGAAGATCCGGCGTACCGGGACCATCCTGCGATGACCCTTTAGACCGGCTGGAAGCGATCATGACGCAAGTGCTGAAAGACCTTGGGGATTACATCGCGGCCGCCCTCGCGCAAGAGGTGCTGTCGGCCGACGTGGCGTTGGGCGAGCTGCGGATCGAGGTGCGCGCCACCTCGCTGCTCAAGGTGCTGATCTTCCTGCGCGACGACGCCAACTGCCTGTTCAAGCAGTTGGTCGACATCACGGCGGTCGACTGGCCGGCGCGCGAGCAACGCTTCGAGGTGGTCTACAATCTGCTGGCCATGAAGCACAACCAGCGCATCCGCGTCAAAGTGGCGACCGACGAGGACACCCCGGTGCCGTCCTGCACCGGCGTCTTCTCGACCGCCATCTGGTTCGAGCGCGAGGTTTGGGACATGTTCGGGGTGCTGTTCTCCGACCATCCCGATCTGCGCCGCATCCTCAGCGACTATGGTTTCGAGGGGCACGCGCTGCGCAAGGATTTCCCGCTGACCGGCTATGTCGAGCTGCGTTACGACGACCAACAAAAGCGCGTGATCTACGAGCCGGTCAAGCTGACCCAGGAATTCCGCTCGTTCGACTTCCTCAGCCCGTGGGAAGGCGCGACCAGGGTCCTGCCCGGCGACGAGAAGGCGGAGAAGAGCTGATGCCCGAGGCCCAGATCAAGACCTACAACATCAATTTCGGGCCGCAGCATCCGGCCGCGCATGGCGTGCTTCGCCTCATCCTGGAAATGGGCGGCGAGGTGGTCGAGCGGGCCGATCCGCATATCGGCCTGCTGCATCGCGGCACCGAGAAGCTGATCGAGCACAAGACCTATCTTCAGGCGACGCCCTATTTCGATCGCCTGGATTACTGCTCGCCGATGAACATGGAGCACTCCTTCGTGCTCGCCGTCGAGAAGCTGCTGGGCGTCACCGCGCCGCCGCGCGCCCAGTACATCCGCGTGCTTTACGCCGAGATCAGCCGGCTCATCAACCATCTGCTCAACGTTTGCTCCTATGTCCTGGACGTCGGCGGCATGACCCCGCTGCTGTGGGGCTTCGAGCAGCGCGAGATCCTGATGGAGTTCTACGAGCGCGTCTCGGGCGCCCGCATGCACGCCAATTACTTCCGCACCGGCGGAGTCGCGGCCGACATGCCGGCCGGTTTGGCCGAAGACATCCTGTCGTTCTGCGACACCTTCCCCAAGGTGCTCGACGACATGGAGACTCTGGTCACCGAGAACCGCATCTTCAAGCAGCGCACCGTGGATATCGGCACCGTGACCTTGGAGCAGGCGCTCGACTGGGGCTTTACCGGACCCAATCTGCGGGCCTGCGGCGTCCCCTGGGATTTGCGCAAGGCGCAGCCCTACGACGCCTATCCCGACATGGATTTCGACATTCCGATCACCAAGCATGGCGACTGTTACGACCGCTATCTGATCCGCATGGTCGAGATGCGCGAATCGGTCAAGATCATGCGCCAGGCCATCCAGAAGATGCCCTCCGGCCCGCACCGCCTGGACGACCGCAAGGTCAGCCCGCCGCCGCGCGCCGAAATGAAGCGTTCGATGGAGGCCCTGATCCATCACTTCAAGCTGTTCACCGAGGGTTACCACGTGCCGGCCGGCGAGACCTACACGGCCACCGAGGCGCCCAAGGGCGAGTTCGCGGTGTATCTGGTCTCGGATGGCACCAACAAGCCGTATCGCTGCAAGATCCGCTCGCCGGGATATGTTCACCTGCAAGGGCTGGACTTCATGTCCAGGGGCCACATGCTGGCCGACGTGGTGGCGATCATCGGCTCCATCGACATCGTTTTCGGCGAGATCGACCGATGAGTGAACAAGATTTCCAGCCGGCCACCTTCGCCTTCACCGAGGCCAACAAGGCCCTGGCCCAGGCGGCGATCGCCAAATACCCGCAGGGGCGCCAGCGCAGCGCGGTGATGCCGTTGCTCGATCTCGCCCAGCGCCAGGAAGGCTGGGTCAGCAAGGCGGCGATGGACCATGTCGCCACCATGCTGTCGATGCCGCCGATCCGGGTCTACGAGGTCGCCACCTTCTATTCGATGTTCCAGTTGAAGCCGGTTGGCGAGCACCACGTCCAGGTCTGCACCAACCTGCCGTGCTGGCTGCGCGGCTCCGACGAGGTGGCGCACGCCTGCAAGAAGACGCTGGGCGTCGATTTCGGCGAAACCACGGCCGACGGCCGCTTCACCCTGTCCGAAGTCGAGTGCCTGGGCGCCTGCGTCAACGCGCCGATGATGCAGATCGGCGACGACTACTACGAGGACCTCGACGCCGAAAGCGTGGCGCGCATCCTCGACACCATCAAGCGCGGCGAGCGGCCCAAGCCCGGTCCACAGATCGACCGGCAGTTCTCCGCCCCGGTGGGCGGGCCGACCACGCTGGGCGACATCGAGTCGAAGGGGAAACAGTGATGCTGCGCGACCAGGACCGCATCTTCACCAATCTCTATGGCCTGGGCGATTGGCGCTTGGCCGGCGCCCGCGCCCGCGGCGACTGGGACGGCACCAAGGAGATCCTTGGCAAGGGCCGCGACTGGATCATCGACCAGATGAAGGAATCGGGTCTGCGCGGCCGCGGTGGCGCCGGCTTCCCGACCGGCGTCAAGTGGTCGTTCATGCCCAAGGAGCAGGGCGCGCGTCCGCATTATCTGGTGATCAACGCCGACGAGGGCGAGCCGGGCACCTGCAAGGACCGCGAGGTCATGCGCTTCGACCCGCACAAGCTGGTCGAGGGCGCCCTGATCGCCAGCTTCGCGATCGGCGCCCACGCCTCGTACATCTACATCCGCGGCGAATTCGTCCGCGAGGCGCAGAACCTGCAAGCGGCGATCGACGAGGCGCGCGAGGCCGGGCTGATCGGCCCGAACGCCTGCGGCTCGGGCTGGGATTTCGAGCTTTACGTCCATCGCGGCGCCGGCGCCTATGTGTGCGGCGAAGAGACCGCGCTGATCGAAAGCCTGGAAGGCAAGAAGGGCCAGCCGCGCCTCAAGCCGCCGTTCCCGGCCGGCATGGGCCTGTATGGCTGCCCGACCACGGTCAACAACGTCGAATCGATCGCGGTGGCGCCCACCATCCTGCGCCGCGGCGCCGCCTGGTTCGCCGGGCTGGGCCGGCCGCGCAATGTCGGCACCAAGATCTTCTGCATCTCCGGCCACGTGAACAAGCCGTGCAACGTGGAAGAGGAGATGGGCATTCCGCTCAAGGAATTGATCGAGAAGCACGCGGGCGGGGTGCGTGGCGGCTGGAACAACCTGCTGGGCGTCATTCCCGGCGGCGCCTCGGTCCCGATCCTGCCGCGCGAGATCTGCGACACCGTGCTGATGGACTTCGACTCGCTACGCGACGTCCGCTCGGGGCTGGGCACGGCGGGCGTCATGGTGATGGACAAGTCGACCGACGTCGTCCGCGCCATCACCCGGCTGGCCCGCTTCTACAAGCATGAAAGTTGCGGCCAGTGCACGCCATGCCGCGAAGGCACCGGCTGGATGTGGCGCATCATGGAGCGAATCACGGTGGGCAACGCCACCGTCGAGGAAATCGACATGCTCGAGGACGTCTCGAAGCAGATCGAGGGTCACACGATCTGCGCGCTCGGCGACGCGGCGGCCTGGCCGATCCAGGGCCTGATCCGGCACTTCCGGCCGGAGATGGAGCGCCGCATCGAGGAATACCGTTCCGCGCGCGGCCGGGCGGCCTAGGAGGGGACATGACCAAGCTGACCATCGACGGAATCGAGACCGAGGTCGAGGCGGGCGCGACCATCCTGCAGGCCGCCGAGTCGGTCGGCGTCGAGATTCCCCGCTTCTGCTATCACGAGCGACTCCAGATCGCCGGCAATTGCCGCATGTGTCTGGTCGAGGTCGAGAAGTCGCCCAAGCCGGTGGCCTCGTGCGCCATGCCGGTGGCCGAGGGCATGGTGGTGCGCACCACCACCCCGGCCGTCCAGAAGGCCCGCAAGGGCGTGATGGAATTCCTGCTGATCAACCATCCGCTCGACTGCCCGATCTGCGATCAGGGCGGCGAGTGCGATCTGCAGGATCAGGCGATGGCCTATGGCTTCGACCGCAGCCGCTACGCCGAGGGCAAGCGGGCGGTCAAGGACAAGGATTTCGGCCCGCTGATCAAGACCTGGATGACCCGCTGCATCCATTGCACGCGCTGCATCCGCTTCATGACCGAGGTCGCCGGGGTTCCCGAACTGGGCGCCACCTCGCGCGGCGAGAACATGGAGGTCACCACCTATGTCGAGAAGGCGCTGAGCAGCGAGCTGTCCGGCAACATCATCGACCTGTGCCCCGTCGGCGCCCTGACCAGCCGGCCCTACGCCTTCCTGGCGCGGCCCTGGGAACTGCGCAAGACCGACAGCATCGACGTTCACGACGCGGTCGGAGCGGCGATTCGGATCGACGCGCGGGGTGGCGCGGTGATGCGCGTGCTGCCGCGCACCAACGACGACGTGAACGAGGAGTGGCTGGGCGACAAGTCGCGCTTCGCCAATGACGGCTTGAAGCGCCAGCGGCTCGATCGGCCCTATCTGCGCGAAGGCGGGCGCCTGCGCCCGGCCGGTTGGGGCGAGGTCTTCGCCGCCATCGCTTCGCGCCTCAAGGGCCTGCCCGGCTCGGCGATAGCTGCGATCGCCGGCGATCTCGCCGACTGCGAATCGATGACGGCGCTCAAGGATCTGATGGGCCGCCTGGGCTCGGCCAATCTCGATTGCCGCCAGGATGGCGCCAAGATCGACGCCGCGGTGCGCGCCGGCTACCTGTTCAACCCGACCATCGCCGGGATCGAGCAGGCCGACGCGCTGCTGCTGGTCGGCACCGATCCGCGCCGCGAGGCGCCGCTGCTCAACGCCCGCATCCGCAAGGGCTGGGTGCGCAACGGCTTGCCGATCGCGGTGATCGGACCCAACGCCAACCTGACCTACGGCGTCCAGGATCTTGGCAACGACTCGGGCGTGCTGGCCGAAATCGCCGCCGGACGCCATCCCTTCGCCGCCGTGTTGAAGAACGCCCAACGGCCGATGCTGGTGATCGGGCAGGGGGCGCTGACGCGGCCCGACGGCGCCGCGGTGCTGGCCATGGCCCGTCAGGCGGCCCTGTCGCTGGGCGTGGTCAAGGACGGCTGGAACGGCTTCGGCATGCTGCATTACGCGGCCGGCCGGGTCGGCGGCCTCGATCTCGGCTTCCTGCCGGGGCCGGGCGGGCGCGACGTGGCCGGCATCCAGGACGCGGCGCGGGCCGGCGAGATCAAGGTGGTCTGGCTGCTGGGCGCCGACGAACTGGACATGGGCGGGTTCGGCGACGCCTTCGTGATCTATCAGGGCCATCACGGCGACCACGGCGCCCACCGCGCCGACGTGGTGCTGCCGGGCGCGGCCTATACCGAGAAGAACGCCACCTACGTCAACACCGAGGGGCGCGTGCAGCGCACCCGCATGGCGGTGACGCCGCCCGGCGAGGCGCGCGAGGACTGGAAGATCGTCCGGGCGCTGTCCGAGACGCTGGATCAGGCCTTGCCCTACGACACCATCGAGCAACTCCGCGAGCGGATGAAGGCGGTCAACCCCGTCTTCGGCGCGGCCGACCGGATCGATCCCGCCGCCTGGGGCGCCTTCGGCGCGGCCGGCGCGGTGGCGCCCGGGGGCTTCGAATCGCCGATCGCCAACTATTACATGACCGACCCGATCAGCCGCGCCTCGAAGACGATGGCGGAATGTACGGCTGTGTTCGTGCGGGGCCAGGAGGGGAAGACGGGAACCCATGGCTGAGATCTGGCAAGTCTATCTCTTCCCGACGATAATCATCGTCCTGAAGATCGTCGCGATCGTGCTGCCTTTGCTGCTGTCGGTCGCCTATCTCACCTATGCCGAGCGCAAGGTGATCGGCGCGATGCAGTTGCGGAAGGGACCCAACGTGGTCGGCCCCTTCGGCTTGCTGCAACCGATCTGCGACGGCGCCAAGCTGTTCCTCAAGGAAACGGTGCTGCCGACCGGGGCCAACCGGGCGGTGTTCATCGTGGCGCCGCTGCTCACCTTCATTCTCAGTCTGGTGGCCTGGGCGGTGATCCCGTTCCAGGAGGGCATGGTGCTGGCCGACATCAATGTCGGCATCCTGTACCTGTTCGCCATCTCGTCCTTGGGCGTCTACGGCATCATCATGGCCGGCTGGGCGTCGAACTCGAAATACGCCTTCCTGGGCGGCCTGCGCTCGGCGGCGCAGATGGTGTCCTACGAGGTGTCGATCGGCTTCGTGCTGATTTCGGTGCTGCTCTCGGTGGGGTCGCTGAACCTCTCGGACGTGGTGCGGGCGCAGGAGAAGCTGTGGTTCGTGGTGCCGCATCTGCCGCTGTTCGTGATCTTCTTCATCTCGGCCTTGGCCGAGACCAACCGCTCGCCGTTCGATCTGCCCGAGGCCGAGGCCGAACTGGTGTCGGGCTACAACGTCGAATATTCGGCGATGACCTTCGCCCTGTTCTTCCTGGGCGAATACGCCAACATGATCCTGATGAGCGCCATGGGCGCCATCCTGTTCCTGGGCGGCTGGCAGGCCCCCTTCGGCATCGCGCCGTTCACCTGGATTCCCGGCATCATCTGGTTCGGCGCGAAGATCGCCTTCCTGCTGTTCGGTTTCCTGTGGGTTCGCGCGACCTTCCCGCGCTACCGCTACGACCAGCTCATGCGCCTGGGCTGGAAGGTGTTCCTGCCGTTCTCGCTGGGCTGGCTGGTGTTGACCGCCGGTGTGCTGACGGCCACCGGCTGGGTGCCGAAGTGACGAGAGGGTGACGACGATGTCCTTTATCGACCGCACCGCCAGGGCTTTCCTGCTTGTCGAGCTGCTTCAGGGCTTGGCCCTGACGCTGCGCTACATGTTCAAGCCCAAGGTGACGATCAACTACCCCCATGAAAAGGGGCCGCTGTCGCCGCGCTTCCGTGGCGAGCACGCGTTGCGTCGCTATCCCAACGGCGAGGAACGCTGCATCGCCTGCAAGCTGTGCGAGGCGGTGTGCCCGGCGCTGGCCATCACCATCGAGGCCGAGCCGCGCGACGACGGCTCGCGCCGCACGCGTCGCTACGACATCGACATGACCAAGTGCATCTATTGCGGCCTGTGCCAGGAATCCTGCCCGGTCGACGCCATCGTCGAGGGGCCGAACTTCGAGTTCGCCACCGAGACGCGGGCCGAGTTGATGTATGACAAGCAGCGGCTTCTCGCCAATGGCGACCGCTGGGAATCCGAACTGGCCGCGCGCATCGCGGCCGACGCGCCTTACCGCTGAGGGGGACGGGACGCCCATGACGCCGAACGCTTTCGCAGGACGACCCGGCACGGCCGGGCAGGGGGACGCATGATCCCGGCCATCATGTTCTATGTTTTCGCGGCCCTCGCGGTGGCCGGCGGGGTCATGGTGATCTCGGCGCGCAACCCGGTCCATTCCGTTCTCTTCCTGATCATGGTGTTCTTCAACGCGGCGGGCCTGTTCCTGCTGCTCGGCGCCGAGTTCCTGGCGATGGTCCTGGTCATCGTCTATGTCGGCGCGGTGGCGGTGCTGTTCCTGTTCGTGGTGATGATGCTGGACATCAACTTCCTGAAGTTCAGGGAGGGTTTCCTGCAATACCTGCCGATCGGCGCGCTGGTCGGGCTGGTGCTGCTGGTCGAGCTGGTCATGGTGTTCGGCTCGTGGGCCTTCGCGCCCGAGATCGCCGCCGGCCTCGCCGCGCCGACTCCCGACGCGCAGACCATGAACAACACCGAGGCGCTCGGCCGGGTGCTCTACACCCAGTACCTTTATCTGTTCCAGGCGGCGGGCGTGATCCTGCTGGTGGCGATGATCGGCACCATTCTGCTGACGCTGCGGCAGCGCCCCGGCGTTCGCAAGCAGGTGGTCGCCGATCAGTTGGCGCGCAGCGCCAAGGACACCCTTGAAGTGCGCAAGATTCCCAGTGGGGGAGGCATCTAAATGCTCCAGGTCGGTCTCGCGCATTACCTGACGGTGGCGGCGATCTTGTTCACCACCGGGGTGTTCGGCATCTTCCTCAATCGGAAGAACGTCATCATCATCCTGATGTCGGTCGAGCTGATGCTGCTCGCGGTCAACTTGAACCTCGTGGCGTTTTCCAGCCATCTGGGCGACCTCGTGGGCCAGGTCTTCACCATGTTCGTGCTCACCGTCGCGGCGGCCGAGGCGGCCATCGGGCTCGCCATCGTCGTGGTCTTCTTCCGTAACAAGGGGACCATCGCCGTCGAGGAAATCAGCCAGATGAGGGGTTGAAGATGGTCTACATCGCAATCGTCTTCCTGCCCCTGCTCGGCGCGATCGTCGCCGGATTGTTCGGCCGCTGGGTCGGCGACCGGGGCGCCCAGATCCTGACGACCAGCCTGATCGGCGTCTCGGCGATGCTGTCGGTGCCGGTCTTCATCAAGATCGCCCTGGGCGGCGGCACCGCCGTGGTGCCGCTGATGCACTGGATCTCGTCGGGCACCTTCGACGTCAGCTGGGCCTTGAAGATCGACACCCTCACCGCGGTCATGCTGATCGTGGTGAACTGGGTGTCGTTCATGGTCCACGTCTACTCGATCGGCTACATGCACCACGACACGTCGATCGCCCGCTTCCAGTCCTATCTCAGCCTGTTCACCTTCTTCATGCTGATGCTGGTGACCTCGGACAACCTGGTCCAGCTGTTCTTCGGCTGGGAGGGCGTCGGCCTCGCCTCGTATCTGCTGATCGGCTTCTGGTACGAAAAGCCCTCGGCCAACGCGGCGGCGATCAAGGCCTTCGTGGTCAACCGGGTGGGTGATTTCGGCTTCGCGCTCGGCATCTTCGGCGTCTACTACCTGTTCGACTCGGTCCAATTCGACGTCATCTTCGCGGCCGGCCCCGAAAAGGCCGATGCGGTGGTGACCTTCTTCGGCACCGACTGGCACGCCTTGACCATCATCAGCCTGCTGCTGTTCGTCGGCGCGATGGGCAAGTCGGCCCAGCTCGGCCTGCACACTTGGCTGCCCGACGCGATGGAGGGCCCGACCCCGGTCTCGGCCCTGATCCATGCCGCGACGATGGTCACCGCCGGCGTGTTCATGGTCGCCCGCATGTCGCCCCTGTTCGAGTATTCGGAAACGGCGCTGACGGTGGTGACGATCGTCGGCGCGTCCACCGCGATCTTCGCGGCGACGGTCGGCTGCGTTCAGAACGACATCAAGCGGATCATCGCCTATTCGACCTGCTCGCAGCTTGGTTACATGTTCTTCGCGATCGGCGTTTCGGCCTATGAGGCGGCGATCTTCCATCTGATGACCCACGCCTTCTTCAAGGCGCTGCTGTTCCTCGGCGCCGGCTCGGTGATCCACGCGATGTCCGACGAGCAGGACATCCGTCGGATGGGCGGCATCTGGCGCCACATCAAATGGACCTACGCCCTCATGCTGGTGGGCAGCGTCGCGCTGGCCGGCATTCCGCCCTTCGCCGGCTTCTACTCGAAGCACATGATCCTGGAGGCGGCCTACGCCTCGCAAGGCGCGGCCGGCACTTACGCCTTCTGGATGGGCACGCTGGCGGCCTTCCTGACCGCGTTCTACTCGACCCGTCTGCTGGTGTTGACCTTCCACGGCAAGCCGCGCGCCAACGAGCACGTCATGGCGCATGTCCACGAATCGCCGATGGTGATGATCGGGCCGCTGGTCGTGCTGGCGGTGGGCGCGGTGCTCGCCGGTCTGGTCGCCAAGGGCTGGTTCATCGGCGATTTCCGCGAAGCCTTCTGGGGCGACGCGATCGTCGTGCTGGCCGGCCACGACACCATCGAGGCGGCGCATCATCTGCCCGGCTGGGTGGGCATGCTCGGCACCACGGTGGCGGTGGCGGGCATCGGAACGGGCGTGCTGCTCTACGTCTTCGCGCCGGGCGTGCCCGGTCTGCTGGCCTCGCTGTTCGGCCCGATCTACCGCTTCTTTCTCAACAAGTGGTACTTCGACGAGTTGTACGGGATGCTGTTCGTGAAGCCCGCCTTCGCGCTCGGCCGCGGTCTGTGGAAGAGCGGCGATGGCGCGGTGATCGACGGGATCGGCCCCGACGGGGTCGCCTCGGCCAGCCGCGACATCGCGCGGCGGCTTGGCCGGATGCAGACCGGCTATCTCTACCACTACGCCTTCGCCATGCTGATCGGCGTCGCGAGCTTCGTCACCTGGTTCATTATTAGGATGGGTTGAGGCAGCCATGAGCGATTGGCCCCTGCTGACTATCGTCACGTTCCTGCCTCTGGTCGGAGCGGCGTTCATCCTCCCCATCCGCGGCGACGCAGGCGTGGTGACGCGCAACGCGCGCAGCGTCGCGCTGCTCACCTCGGTGGCGACCTTCCTGGTTTCGCTGCTGCTGTGGTCGAATTTCGACCCCAACACGTCGAACTTCCAGTTCGAAGAGCGCGCCGCGTGGCTGCCCGGTCTGTCGATCAGCTATCACATGGGCATCGACGGCATCTCGCTGTTCTTCGTCCTGCTGGCGACCTTCCTCACGCCGCTTTGCATCCTGTCGAGCTTCGGCGCCGTCACCAAGCGGGTGAAGGAGTACATGATCGCCTTCCTGGTCCTCGAGACCATGATGGTCGGCATGTTCGCGGCGCTCGACCTCGTCATCTTCTACGTCTTCTTCGAAGGCGTGCTGATCCCGATGTTCATCATCATCGGCGTGTGGGGCGGTGGCCGGCGGGTCTACGCGGCCTTCAAGTTCTTCCTCTACACGCTGCTCGGCTCGGTGCTGATGCTGATCGCCATGCTGGCCATGTACCAGCAGGCCGGCACCACCGACATTCCGGCGCTGATGGCCCACACCTTCCCGCGCGCCATGCAGACTTGGCTGTGGCTGGCCTTCTTCGCGTCCTTCGCGGTCAAGGTGCCGATGTGGCCGGTCCACACCTGGTTGCCCGACGCGCATGTCGAGGCGCCCACGGCGGGCTCGGTGATCCTGGCCGGCGTGCTGCTGAAAATGGGCGGATACGGCTTCCTGCGGTTCTCGGTGCCGATGTTCCCGCTGGCCTCCGAGTTCTTCGCGCCGCTGGTGTTCACGCTGTCGGTGGTGGCGGTGATCTACACCTCGCTGGTGGCGCTGGTGCAAGACGACATGAAGAAGCTGATCGCCTATTCGTCGGTGGCCCACATGGGTTACGTGACGATCGGCGTGTTCTCGATGACGGTGCAGGGGCTGGAAGGGGCGATGTTCCAGATGCTCAGCCACGGCATCGTGTCGGGCGCCTTGTTCCTGTGCGTCGGCGTGGTCTATGACCGCATGCACACCCGCGAGATCGCCCGCTACGGCGGCTTGGTCAACCGAATGCCGGTCTATGCCCTGGTGTTCATGCTGTTCACGCTGGCCTCGGTCGGGCTGCCCGGCACCTCGGGCTTCGTGGGCGAGTTCCTGGTCCTCTTGGGCGTGTTCCAGGTCAACACCTGGGTGGCGTTCTTCGCCGCCAGCGGATTGGTGTTGGGGGCGGCCTACATGCTGTATCTCTACCGCCGGGTGATCTTCGGAAAGCTGACCCGCGAGGACTTGAAGACCATCCTCGACCTTAATCGGCGCGAGGTGGCGGTGTTCGCCCCGCTGATCCTAGTGGTGCTGTGGATGGGCATCTATCCGTCGTCGTTCCTGAACCCCATGCATGCCTCGATCGAGAACCTGATCCAGAAATACGAACTGGCGCTGGCCTCGGGCGATCCGCTGCACGTGGCGGCGCGCTAGGGAGAGAAGAAAGAGATGGAAATGCCGAACCTTTCCCTGGCCCTGCCCGAGCTGCTCCTGGTTCTCGGCGCCATGGCCCTTCTGATGCTGGGCGCCTTCCGCAAGGACGACGCGACCCGCACGGTCAGCCTGCTGTCGGTGGCGCTGCTCGGCTTCGTCGCGCTGATGGTGTGGGGGCTGGGCGGCGAGCGCGCCACCACCTTCGGCGGCATGTTCGTGATCGACGGTTTCGCCCGCTTCGCCAAGGTGCTGATCCTGGCGGCCTCGGCCTTGGCCATCACCATGTCGGTGGGCTGGCTCGAGCGCGAGAAGCTGTCCCGCTTCGAATATCCGCTGCTCATGCTGTTCGCGACGCTGGGCATGATGATGATGGTGTCGGCCAACGACTTCATCGCCCTTTATGTCGGCCTCGAGCTGCAAAGCCTGTCGCTCTACGTGCTGGCCGCCTATCAGCGCGACAGCGTCAAGGCGACCGAGGCGGGCCTCAAATACTTCGTCCTCGGCGCGCTGGCCTCGGGCATGCTGCTTTACGGCGCCTCGCTGATCTACGGCTTCGCCGGCACCACGGGCTTCACCCAGCTTAGCCAAGTCTTCCATGCCGCGCATGGCCAACCGCATGCCGGCGTGATCATCGGCGTGGTGTTCGTTTTGGCCGGTTTGGCCTTCAAGGTCGGCGCGGTGCCCTTCCACATGTGGACGCCCGACGTCTACGAGGGCTCGCCAACCCCGGTCACCGCGTTTTTCAGCGCGGCCCCCAAGATCGCCGCGCTGGCCCTGTTGACCCGCGTGATGCTGGGGCCGTTCGGCGAGTTGTTCGCGCAGTGGCAGCAGATCGTGATCCTGATCTCGATCGCCTCGATGGTCCTCGGCGCCTTCGCTGCGATCAACCAGACCAACATCAAGCGCCTGATGGCCTACAGCTCGATCGGCAATGTCGGATACGCCCTGATCGGCGTGGCGGCGGGGTCCGAGGAGGGCGTGCGCGGCCTGCTGATCTATCTCGCCATCTATCTGTTCATGACGGTCGGCACCTTCGCGGTGATCCTGTCGATGCGCCAGAAGGGTCGCCTGCTGGAAGGCATCGACGACCTTGCCGGCCTGTCGCGTTCGCAGCCGATGATGGCGCTGGCGCTAGCGATCTTCATGTTCTCGCTGGCCGGCATTCCGCCGCTGGCCGGCTTCTTCGGCAAGTTCTACATCTTCCTCGCGGCGGTAAATGGCGGGCTGTTCACGCTGGCGGTGCTTGGCGTGCTGACCAGCGTGGTGTCGGCCTATTACTACCTGCGCATCGTCAAGGTGATGTATTTCGACGATCCGGTCGAATCGTTCGACCGCCCGGTCAGCCGCGCTCTGGGCCTGATCATGGCCGGCTCGGCGGCGGTGGTGGTGCTGTTGACCATCGTGCCGGCGCCCCTGGTGGCCGGCGCGCAGGAGGCGGCCAAGTCGCTGTTCCCGACCGGATGAGCGGGGGGCCCGCCCTGCCGGCGGGCTTCACGCTGGTTGCCCTGGACAGCGTCGGCAGCACCAATGACGAGGCGCGGCGTCTGGCGCTCGGCGGGTCCGGCCATTTCACGGTGGTCACCGCCGCCCTGCAGACGGCCGGTCGCGGCCGGCGCGGGCGGCCCTGGGTCAGTCCGCGCGGCAATCTCCACTGCTCGCTGATCGTGGCGCCCGGACGGCCGCTGGCCGAGGCGGCGCAGCTTTCCTTCGCGGCCGGCCTGTCGCTGGCCGAGGCGTTGGCCGGGCTGATCGACGCCAAGGTGGCCTGCAAATGGCCCAACGACGTGCTGGTGGACGGACGCAAGGTGGCCGGCATGTTGCTGGAGACCGTCGAGCGGGACGATCTTCTGGTGCTGGGCGTCGGCGTCGACGTGCGCGAGGCGCCCGAGCAAGCCCTGCACCCGGCCGCCAGCTTGGCCGAGTTCGGCTTCCGGGGCGACGCCTTCGAGGTACTTTCCGCGTTCTGCGACCGCTTCGCCATCTGGTTCGCCCGCTGGGCCGCCGAGGGTTTCGCGCCGGTTCGCGAGGCTTGGCTTGAGCGCGCCGCCGGGCTGGGCGCCACCGCCGAGATCCGTCTTCCCGGAGAAACCTTGTCCGGCCTGTTCGCCGGGCTTGACGGGCAGGGGGCGTTGCTGCTCGATCCGCCAAACGGCGAGCGACGGCGCGTGCTGGCCGGCGACGTCTTTTTCGGGACAAGGTGATTCGATGCTGCTGGCGATCGATTCGGGCAACACCAACGTGGTTTTCGCGGTGTTCGACGGCGACGAGGTGCGCGGCGAATGGCGCGCGTCGTCCGACACCAACCGCACGGCCGACGAGTTCGGCGTCTGGCTGACCCAGTTGATGGCGATCGAGGGGCTGGCCCGCGAATCGATCGACGCGGCCATCGTCGCCTCGGTGGTGCCGGCCATGGTGTTCTCGCTGAAAACCCTGTGCCGCAAGTATTTCCGCTGCGAGCCGCTGGTGGTCGGCGATGACGGGGTCGATCTGGGCATCGAGGTGCTGCTCGACCGGCCCGAGGAAGTGGGCGCCGACCGGTTGGTCAACGCGATCGCCGCGCACCGCTTCTTCAAGGGACCGCTGATCGTCATCGATTTCGGCACCGCGACCACCTTCGACGTGGTCGACGAGGTGGGCAATTATTGCGGCGGCGCCATCGCGCCCGGCATCAACCTGTCGCTCGAGGCGCTGCACATGGCGGCCGCCAAGCTGCCGCGCGTCGCGGTCGGCCGGCCGCGCCAAGTGATCGGCAAGGCCACCGTGCCGGCCATGCAGTCGGGCGTGTTCTGGGGCTATGTCGGGCTGATCGAGGGGCTGGTCCACCGCATCCAGGCCGAGTTCGGCGCGCCGATGACGGTGGTCGCCACCGGCGGGCTGGCGCCCTTGTTCCTTGATGCCACCGACGCCATACAACATCTGCATCCCGACCTCACCCTGAGAGGGCTGCTCGAAATTCACCGCCGAAACGCGAAGGCCAGATGACCCAGGATAAAGACGGGCTGATCTTCCTGCCCCTGGGAGGGGCGGGCGAGATCGGCATGAACCTCAATTTGTACGGCTACGGCGGCAAATGGCTGATCGTCGATCTGGGCGTGTCGTTCGGAGACGACACGATGCCCAGCATCGACGTCTTCATGGCCGATCCCGCCTTCATCGCCGACCGCCGCCAGGATCTGGTCGGCATCGTGGTGACCCATGGGCACGAGGACCATCTCGGCGCCATCGGCCATCTGTGGAAGCGGCTGCGCTGCCCCGTCTATGCCAGCCCGTTCGCGGCCGACCTGCTGCACGGCAAGTTGCAGGAGGCGGGCATCGCGGGCCAAGTGCCGGTCACCGTGGTGCCGCTGGGCGGGCGCTTCACGGTCGGCCCGTTCGACGTCGAGTTCGTGACCCTGACCCATTCGATTCCCGAGCCCAACGCGTTGGCCATTCGCACGCCGGCCGGGCTGGTTCTCCATACCGGCGACTGGAAGCTCGACCCCGATCCGCAGGTCGGCAAGGTGGCCGACGAGGCCCGGCTGCGCGAACTGGGCGACGAGGGCGTGCTCGCCGTGATGGGCGATTCGACCAATGTCTTCACCGAGGGCTGGTCGGGCTCCGAGGCCGATGTCCGCGCCAATCTGATCCCCCTGATCGGCCGCTTCCAGCGCCGCGTCGCGGTGACCTGCTTCGCCACCAACGTGGCGCGGGTGAAAAGCATCGCCGCCGCCGCCTTCGCCAATGGGCGCGAGGTGGCGCTGGTCGGGCGTTCGCTGTGGCGCATCGACGCGGCGGCGCGCAAGAACGGCTATCTGAAGGGCACGCCGGCCTTCCTCAACGAGCACGACGCCGGGTATTTGCCCGAGGACAAGGTGCTCTACATCTGCACCGGCAGCCAGGGCGAGCCGCGCGCCGCGCTGTCGCGCATCGCCACCGACCAGCATCCGCACGTCACGCTGGGGCGCGGCGACGTGACGATCTTCTCGTCGCGGATCATTCCGGGCAACGAGAAGGCGATCGGCCAGTTGCAGAACATGCTCGCCCGCTTAGGCGTCGAGGTGGTGACCGAGCGTGACGAATTCGTCCACGTCTCGGGTCATCCGGCGCGCGACGAGTTGGCCCACATGTATCAACTCGTGCGGCCGCGCATCCTGGTGCCGGTGCATGGCGAGCGGCGCCATCTCGAAGAGCACGCTCGTCTGGCTCTGTCGTGCCAGGTGGCGCACGCCCCGGTGATCGAGAACGGCGCCATGCTGCTTCTGACGGATGACGGGCCCGAGGTGATCGACCACGTTCCCACCGGCCGCCTGGCGCTGGATGGCAACCGCTTGGTGCGACTCGACTCCGAGATCATGCGCGATCGTCACCGGATGATCGCCAATGGCTCGGCGGTGGTCACCCTGGTGATCGACCGCATGGGCCGGCTGCTCGCCGATCCGCAGGTCACCGCGATGGGCATCCTCGACGCCGAGCACGAGGCGCGCGAGCACGAGGCGGTGGTCGACGCGGTGCGCGACGCGGTCGAGGAAATGCCGCTGCAAGCCCGACGCGACGACGCGGTGCTCAGGGAAGCCGCGCGCCTGGCCGTGCGCCGCCATCTCAAGGCGACGCTGGGCAAGAAGCCGGTGACCGACGTCCATCTGATCCGGGTTTGACAAACTCTTGGAGACCCAAAGCATGATCGGCAAACTCAATCATGTCGCCATCGCCGTCCCCGACCTGGAGGCGGCGACGAGGCTTTACCGCGACACCCTGGGCGGCACCGTCTCGGCGCCGGTGCCGCAGCCGGCGCACGGCGTCACGGTGGTCTTCGTGACCCTGCCCA
This sequence comes from Alphaproteobacteria bacterium, assembly GCA_015232485.1. Classification (GTDB taxonomy): domain Bacteria; phylum Pseudomonadota; class Alphaproteobacteria; order Rhodospirillales; family Magnetospirillaceae; genus JADFZP01. The sequence continues at coordinate 3,337 of JADFZP010000002.1, read as the reverse complement.
ACACCAAGATCGAACTGCTCCACCCGCTGGGCGAGTCGTCGCCGATTCGCGGCTTTCTCGACAAGAATCCGGCGGGCGGAGTCCATCACGTCTGTTTCGAGGTCGAAGACATCCTGGCCGCCCGCGACCAGATGAAGGCGACCGGCGCCCGCGTGTTGGGCGACGGCCAGCCCAAGATCGGCGCCCACGACAAGCCGGTGCTGTTCCTGCACCCCAAGGACTTCCTGGGCACCCTGGTCGAGTTGGAGCAGGCGTGACCTCCTACTGCGCGGCGGCGGTGGGCCACCCGGTCCACGGTCCGTATCACGACCACGAATACGGCTTCCCGCTGGAGGGCGACTCGGCGCTGTTCGAGCGGCTGACGCTGGAAGTGTTCCAGGCCGGGCTGTCCTGGTTGATCGTGCTGAAGAAGCGGCCCGCCCTGGTCGAAGCCTTCCACGGCTTCGACCCCGCCGTGGTGGCCGGCTGGGGCGAGCCCGAAATCGCCCGGCTGATGGACGACGCCGGAATCATCCGCAACCGGCTGAAAATCCAAGCCACCATCGAGAACGCCCGCCGGCTTTTGGCGCTGGTCGAAGCCCACGGCTCCTTCGCCGCCTGGATCGGGGCGCACCACCCGCGGCCCCGCGAGGACTGGATCAAGCTGTTCCGCGCCACCTTCAAATTCATGGGCGGCGAGGTGGTCGGCGAGTTCCTGACCAGCATCGGATATCTGCCCGGCGCCCATCGCGACGACTGCCCGGTGGCGGCGCGGATCGCCGCCTTGGCTCCGCCCTGGACAAAAAAATAACGGGGCCGCGTCACCACGGCCCCGTTATTTCAACTTGCCCTTCGCTCCCGTCCGCCGTCGCAGCCTAAAGGCGCTTGTTCGGCGGAACCTCCCCAAACTTGAGCTAGAGGCCCATCACTGGGCTAACTGGAGATTACGAAATTTCGTTCCAGGAGTCGATCCAAATTTTGCGAATTGTTGCGTTGGTTAACCTTAATTTTACATGAAGGCGAACTTCAGGGCGAAGGCGGCGGCAATCAGCCAAGTGGCGATTCCGACATGGGCGGCGCGGCCGGCGACCAGCTTGACCGCCGCATAGGAGACGAAGGCCAGCCCGATCCCGGTGGCGATCGAGAAGGTCAGCGGGATTGAAATCGCCGCGACCATGGCCGGGCCGTATTCGGTGATATCGTCCCAATCCAGCGCGACCAGACTCTTCGACATCACGCAGGCGACGTAGAACAGGGCGGCGGCCGTGGCGTAGGCCGGCACGGCGCCGGCCAGTGGCGCGAAGAACAGGGCGAGCAGGAAGCAGCCGGCGGCGGCCACGGCGGTCAGGCCGGTGCGGCCGCCGGCGCGGATGCCCGACAGGCTTTCGATATAGCTGGTGGTGTTCGAGGTGCCCAGCGCCGCGCCGATCACCGTGGCGGCGCTGTCGGCCAGCAGCGCCGGCCCGATTCGCGGCAGCTTGCCGTCGCGGTCGAGCAGCCCGGCGGCTTGGCCGGTGCCGATCAGGCTGCCCGCCGTATCGAACACGTCCATGAACAGCATCGCGAAGATCACCGCGATCAGATCGGGCCGCAAGGCGCCCATGATGTCCATGGCGAACAGGGTGGGGGCGATCCTGGGCGGTATCGCGGCCAGCCCGCCCCACGGGATCAGCCCCGCCGCCATCGCCAGGAAGGTGACCGCCAGGATGCCGATCATCACCGCGCCGGGTACCCGTCGGGCCTCCAGCGCGATGATCGTCAAAAAGCCCAGCGCGGCCAGCAGGGCGCCCGGCGCGCCCAATTTCCCCAAGGTGAGGAAGGTGGTTGGGTGGGCCACCACGATGCCGGCGTTGGTCAAGGCGATGAAACCGAGCAGCAGGCCGATGCCGGCTCCGATCGACATCCGCATCGAACGCGGCACGCCGTCGATCACCCATTCCCGAACCTTGAACAGGCTCAGCGCCACGAACAGCACGCCCGACAAAAAGACGCAGCCCAGGGCGACTTGCCAGGAATGGCCCATGCCGATGACCACGGTGTAGGCGAAGAACGCGTTCATGCCCATGCCCGGCGCCAGCGCGATCGGGTAATTGGCCAACAGGCCCATGATCAGCGAGCCGATCGCGGCGGCCAGGCAGGTGGCGACGAACACCGCGCCGTGGTCCATGCCGGCCTCGGCCAGCATCGCCGGATTGACGAAAATGATGTAGGCCATGGTCAGAAAGGTGGTCGCGCCGGCAAGCATCTCGCGCCGCGCCGTGGTGCCGTTGTCGGCCAGCGCGAACCAGCGATCGAACATGACGTTCCCCCATCTTGTCGATTCGCGCATTATGCCGGGCGCCGGCATCTCTGTCGTGCTTGATCGCGGCCCGTTCTTGCGGCACGATTCGGGGGGTTTCCGAGGGGGGATGATGTGATGACCGTTGCCAGGATCGTGCTCGGGGCCGCCGCGTTGCTCGCCGCCGCCGTGGCGCCGCCGGCCTCCGCCGAGTTGGCCCGTGGCGGCTATGGCGCCTCCGCCGTTGGCGGATTTGGCGCGGGCATACGGATCACCGAAGGCGATTGCCGCGAACTGGTCGGCCACACCCCCGACGCCGACGTCGCCTATCGACCGGGTGTCGATGCCGAGGGGCGCCCGGTGGCCCCCGCCGATGCCGGCGGCGGCGCGCAATTGGTGCTGCCACGGGATCAAATCATCGAATTGGAACTCGACCTCGAGGACCGCCTGGACGTTCCGGCGGGGACGTATTCCGGCGCCGTCTCGATGGGGCTGGTCGAGGTCCGCGACGGCAGGGCCTATTACAACGGCCAGCCGCTGACGCACCCCGATCAGGCGGCGCTTGAAGACGCCTGCGACGAGGCGCGGACGAAGCGCTAGGCGCGCGGCTCGATGCTTCGTATAGTGCGGCCATGACCCGCCGCTTCGTCCTCGCCGCGCTCGTGCTTCTGGCCGCCTGCCAACGTGAAGGCCCGCCGGCCCCCGTCTACGACCATCAGGGGGCCCTGTTCGACCGCGCCCGAGTCGGTGGCGCGGTGCCGGTCCAGGTGACCGCCAAGCGCGGCGACACCGTCTATGGGCTGGCGCGGCAATACAGGGTATCGCTCCGCGATTTGATCCATCGCAACGATTTGGCGGCGCCTTATGCGCTGTCGGCCGGGCAGGTGCTGATCATGCCGGTGGCGTCGGCGCATGTGGTGCTGCCGGGCGACACGCTCTACGCGGTGGCGCGCCGCTATGGGCTGAGCGTCGATGGCCTGGCCGGGCTCAACAACTTGCCGCCGCCATACACCATCGTGGTCGGCCAGCATCTGAAGCTGCCCGGCGCGCAACCGTCCGGCCAGCCGCGCCCGGCCGTTC
>JADFZP010000426.1:527-3535 GCA_015232485.1 Alphaproteobacteria bacterium | reverse complement strand
GCCGTGCATGGCGGGGCGCCTTGGCTCGACCGGCTCGGCGACCGTCGCCACGGCTTGGGCCGGCGGAGGGGCCGCGCCCTTGTTCCCGGTCTTCGCGGCGAGGCTGGCATAGGCGGCGCTGGGGCCCGCCACGGTGTGGTGGACCCTGTCATAGACTCCGGCCACCGAGCGCGCCGAACGGCCGTCGTAGAAGATGGAGGGGTTGTTGCGCGCCGCCTCGGGCAGCACGTCGGCGGCGTCGCGGGTCGCCTCGTCGCCGTGGGATTCCAGGAAACGGGCGGCGCCCGCCGGTCCCAGGAAATGGGCGAGGTACAGGTCGGTGGAGGTGGCCGGCCGGCCTAAGCGCTTTTCAAGGAAGGCGCCGTTGCCCTTGGCGTATTCGGCGGCCATCAGGGCGGCCACCTCGGGGTCGCGGCGCAGCGCCAGAACCTCCTTGCGCCGCTCGGGGTCCAGGATGGTGAGCTTGCCGTCGGGGCCGCGGGTGATCTGCTCGGCGGCGTCGGCCAAGCCGTGGCGGGCGCCGTGCCGCTGCACCATCTCCAGCCACGTGCCCTGGGTGAACTGGTAAAGGCCCGACGCGCTGGACGCGCCCGAACGCGCCCCGGAATCGAACGCGCTTTCGCGCGCCGCCTGGGCCATCAGGTAGCCGAAATCGATGCCCGTCTGGCGGCTGGCCTTCTCGATCGCCGCGAGAACGCGGCCCTCGATGGCGTGTCCTCCCGCCCTGACGATCCCGCTGCTCATTGCGCACCTCGCCAATTTCAATCTTCGACGTAAAAAAGTAAAGAATGCGTAAATCTTGTTCCGTGGCCGCGAACGGTGGATAATCGCTTCGTCTGCGAAGGAACGGCGATTCCGTGAAAAGCTGCTTGTTATGTCCCCGAGGCAAGGATTGCAGGGGCCATGTTCTGCACCTCCTGATCCTGAAGCTCTATGCCGCCATGGAAGAAGGCGCCAACGCCTCGGCCCTGGCGCGCGAGTTGAGCGCCGAGGACATGCGCCTGCTGGCCGACTATGGCGAATCGGCCCGCACCACCTGCTGGAGCAAGGGCTTCGTGCTGGCGGTGGCGGTCAAGCTGGCCCAGCTCGCGCAAAAACACAAGGAAAGCGGCGATCTCAAGGCGCCCGTCGAAAACATGATCGTGCGCATGGACAGCTTGTTCTCGAAGCTGCCCAACGGCATCCGCATCGACATCGAGGAATTGTCGCTCGAAGTCTACAATCAGGCCAGCGTGCTGTTGCGCGAGAAGAAGGCGACCTGCTTCCTGCCGGCCAACGTGCTGGGCGCCGCCTGCGCCACCGTTTACCGCCGCAAGGAGGAGGCCCTGGCGGAAGCGAGGGCGGGAGCGGCCAGCGGTGACGCCTGACGACTGGTGGCGCGGGGCGGTCCTTTACCAGATCTATCCCCGCAGCTTTTCCGATTCGAACGGCGACGGCGTCGGCGATTTGCCGGGCATCGCGGCAAGGCTTGGGCATGTCGCCCGGCTGGGCGTCGACGGTGTGTGGATCGCGCCGTTCTTTCCCTCGCCGATGAAGGACTTCGGCTACGACGTGTCGGATTTTCGCGGCGTCGATCCGATGTTCGGCACCTTGGACGATTTCGACCGGCTGATCGCCGAGGCGCACCGGCTGGGCCTCAAGGTGCTGATCGACCAGGTGTGGAGCCACAGCTCGGACCGCCATCCGTGGTTCCTGGAAAGCTGCGCCGACCCCCAAGGCCCATGCGCCGACTGGTACGTCTGGGCCGATTCGCGCCCGGATGGCGGCCCGCCCAACAATTGGCAAAGCGTGTTCGGCGGTCCCGCTTGGGCGTGGGACCCCCGCCGGCGGCAATACTACCTGCACCACTTCCTGTCCTCGCAGCCCAAGCTGAACCTGCGCGACGAGGGGGTGGTGGCCGCCCTGCTCGACGCCGCCGAATTCTGGCTGCGGCGGGGTGTCGACGGCTTCCGCCTGGACGCCGTCGATTTCATGCTGCACGACCCGGCCCTGGCCGACAATCCGCCCAGACCGCCGCCGGGCGGCGTGACGCCGGTCAAGCCGTTCGCCTTGCAGCATCATGCGCACGACCTCGCCCATCCCGACACGACGGCGGTGATGGGGCGGCTGCGCGCCCTGCTCGATCGCTGGCCGGGCCGCGCCGCGCTGGCCGAGGTGTCGAGCGAGCCCGGCGCCTTCGGCCGTTGCGACCATTACAGCGGCGGCGCGGGCGGGCGGCTGCACATGGCCTATACGCTGGGCCTGACGCGGCGACGCTTCCACGCCGCCGATCTGCGCGCCACCATCGCCGAGATCGAAAGCCATTTCACCGATGGCTGGATGTGCTGGGCCTTCTCGAACCACGACGTCGAGCGGGTGGCCAGCCGCTGGGGCGACGGCTCGCCCGAGGCGGCCAAGCTGCTGATGGCCCTGCTGCTGTGCCAGCGCGGCAGCGTCTGCGTCTATCAGGGCGAGGAACTGGGGCTGGGCGAGGCCGAGATTCCCGAAGACCGACTGCGCGATCCCTATGGCATCGCCTTCTGGCCGCAATTCAAGGGCCGCGACGGCTGCCGGACGCCAATGCCCTGGCTCGCCGCGGCGCCCCATGCCGGCTTCTCGACCACCGAGCCCTGGCTGCCCCTGCCCGACGAGCACCGCGCCCTGGCCGTCGATCGCCAGGAGGCCGATCCGGGCTCGACCCTGCATGCCTGGCGCCGCTTCCTCGCTTGGCGCAAGACGCGGCCCGCCTTGGCTCGCGGCGCCGCCACCCTGGTCGAGGCGCCCGGCGACGTGCTGGCGGTGGCGCGCCGGCTGGGGGACGAGACCGTCCTGTGCCTGTTCAATCTGGGCGAAGGCCCCGCGATCGTGCCGGTGCCGGACGGCGCCCGCCCGATCGACGGCCACGGCTTTCACTGGGAGACCGACGCCACGGGCGTCCGCCTGCCTCGCTGGGGGGCGGCGTTCCTGTCTCTTTGATGTCCATGCGGGCGAGGTTGGCGCGGGCCAGATCGGCGGCGGCCGAGTCCGGC
>JADFZP010000426.1:0-492 GCA_015232485.1 Alphaproteobacteria bacterium | reverse complement strand
GACCAGACGGCGCTGGATGCCGCGCTCGACCAGCGCCTCGGGATAGTCGGGTGGCAGGCGCAGCGCCGAGTCGACGTCGATGCGCGCGGCGGCCGTGAAGTCGAGATAGCGGTTGGCGCTGGCCCGCAGCGCCAGGGCCTCGACCCGGCCCGGCGAGCGCGACAGCACGGCGTCGAGATCGGCCTTGGCCGGCCCGTAATTCTTCGCCTCGGCCAGCACCACGGCGCGGTCGAGCAGCAGGTCGGGATCGTTGGGCAGCAGCTTGAGCGCCGCCGTCAGCGCCGCGTGGGCGCGTTCCGGCCAGCGCATCATCATCCAGGAATCCGCCGCCTGGGCCAGCATGCCGGCGCGGATGGCGGGGGCGCGCCGGCTTTCCTGGGCCAGCGCCTCGAGCCGGCCGCCGGCCTCTTGGAATTCGCCCATGCCGACCAGCGCGGTGGCGGCGCAATGGCGGGCCGCCGGCCACCCGCTGAAGGTGGCGGTTAACGTCTC
>JADFZP010000425.1 GCA_015232485.1 Alphaproteobacteria bacterium | reverse complement strand
CTGCGTCTCGATCAGCTCGCCCAGCTTGGCGTAATCGGCGGCGCGGAATTCGTCGACCAGACGGGCGGATTCGATGGTGGTGACGCCCATGGCGCGCAGCACGGTGGCGCCCAGTTGCAGGCTGGCCTCCAGCGTCTCGGGCACCGTCATGGTGGCGCCGGCTTGGCGCAGGATCTCGCCGTGCTGCCGGTCGCGGGCGCGGGCGTAGACGCGGACATGGGGGAAGGCGTGGCGCAGCACGGCGACGGTGCGCTCGGCGATCTTGGGCTGGTCCAGGGTGACGACCACGGCGCGGGCGTGGTCGGCGCCGGCGGCGCGCAGCACCTCGGGCCGGCTGGCGTCGGCGAAATAGACCGGCAGGCCGCGTGACAGGCCCTCGGCGACGCGCTCGGCGTGCATGTCCAGCGCCAGATAATGGACGTGCTCGGCGGCCAGCATCTTGGCGATCGTCTGGCCGACCCGGCCGAAGCCGGCGATGATGATGTGGTCGTGCAGCGGTTCGGCCTCGTCCAGGGCGCGGGCCGAGGGCTGTTCGCGCGACAGGCGCTGCGACAGGCGGCTGGCCACCACCGCCAGCAGCGGCGTCACCATCATGGTCAGCGACACCGACAGGATCAGGACCTGGCTGGTCTCGCGATCGAGGATGCCGGTGGCGCCGGCCAGCCCGAACAGGATGAACCCGAACTCGCCTCCCTGGGCGAGCAGGATGGCGACGTGCAGGCTGTGCGCCGACGAGGCCGAGAAGGCGCGCGCCAGCAGGAAGATCAGCGCCGCCTTGACGACCAGCAGGGCCAGCGTGGCGGGCAGAACGATTCCCGCCTCGCGCACCACCAGCCCGATGTCGATCGACATGCCGACCGTCATGAAGAACAGGCCGAGCAGAAAGCCGCGGAAGGGCTGGATGTCGGCCTCGACCTGATGGCGGAACTCGGTTTCGGCCAGCATCAGCCCGGCCAGGAAGGCGCCGAAGGCCATCGACAGCCCCACCTTGCCCGTCAGCCAAGCGGTGCCCAGCACCAGCAGCACCGCCGCCGCCGCGAAGATCTCGGTCGACCGCGACCGCGCGACGACGTGCAACAGCGGCCGCAACAGGAACCGCCCGACCCCGATGATCAGCGCCAGCGCCGCCCCGGCCTGCACCACCGCCAGACCCAGCGCGGCCGGCACGCCCGTTCCCTCGCCGGTCAGCACCGAGACCAGGGCCAGCAGCGGCACCACCGCCAAATCCTGCAGCAGCAGGATCGAGAAGGCGATGCGCCCCGGCCGGGTGTTCAACTCGCCGCGATCGGTCAGGATTTGCAGCACCACGGCGGTCGACGACAGCGCCAGCCCGCCACCGGCGACCACCGCCGCCTCGATCGGCAGCCCCAAGGCGTGCAGCGCCAGCCCAAGCGTCGCCCCGGTCACCAGCACCTGCAAGGTGCCCAGTCCGAACACCAGGCGGCGCATCACCCACAGGCGGGCCAGCTTCATTTCGAGGCCGATGGCGAACAGCAGGAAGACGACGCCCAACTCGGCCAGCGCGTGAATCTCGTCGGTGCTTTCGATCAGGCCGAAGCCGGCCGGCCCCACCATCACTCCGGCCGCCAGATAGCCGAGCACCGGCCCAATCCCAAGCCGTTGGAACAAGGGCACGGCGATGACGGCGGCCGTCAGCAGAACCAGGACGTCGATCAGAGCGGACCCGTGCACGTTGTTTCTTCTTCATCCGTCGCGGAAACCTCCATACTGCCGCGCCAGCCCTCGCGTTGCCAAGCGCCATCCCAGCCGCTAAGGTGGCCTCAAGCCGTTTGGGATCGGGGGGAAGGTCATGAAGTCGTTGCCGGCCATCGCATGCTTGGCCCTTTCGCTGCCGCTGCTCGCCGCTTGCGGCGCGCCGGTTCCCCAGGCCACCAATTATCCGATATCGGAGCAGCACCCGATGCAGGCCGCCCATCATTGGCGGCTGTTGGCCCACGACGTGGCGCAAAACTTGGCCAAGGCCCTGCCGCCCGCCGCCTCGGGCCCCGTGCGGATCGAATACCTTCAGCCGCCGTCAAGCTTCGCGACCGGCTTCCAGGACATGCTGATCACCGAGTTGCACCGGGCCGGCTATGTCATCGACCCGCTGACCGCGCCGACCACCGTGGCCTTCCGCTCGCAGGTCGTGCGCCACAAGGGTCGCGAAAAGCCGATCGTGCCGATGGAATCGCGCTTTCTTTCGTTGGGCGGCGGAACCATCGGCTATGGCATCTACCGCCTGCTGAACGGCGCCTCGAATTCGGTGGGGATTGGGGCCGGTGTGGTCGGGGCGGGCGCCTATGCGACGGCGAGCTGGATCGGCGAGAACACCAACACCGAGGTGATCGTCACCACCACCGTCGATCGCAAGGGCGAGATCTTCCATCGTCAGAGCGACGTCTACTACATCAACGACACCGATGGCGCCAATTACGGCGAGCCTGAAAAGATCGTGCCGGTCACCGATCAGTTCGTGGTGTTCGTGGGGGGGCCGCTCGATTCGCCCTCGATGCGCGACGCCGACGACGTCGCCCGCGATTTCTGCCTGGGCAAGGGCAAGGTCGCCAAGTTCCGCAACCGCACCAACATGGGCGACTGGGGCCAGTTGTGGTACGAATGCCTGCGCATGCCCGAGCGGTGACGGCCCCCGCCCCGAAGGGAAAGGGCCGCCCGCGCCGGCATCACTGCTCGGTTTGGTATTCCGGAAGCTGAGCGATCTGATCGTCGCTCATGTTGACCATCAGCTGATCGCCCCGAATCGACAGATCGCTCCACTGCAGCGCGACCTGCTTGCCGCCCAAGCCCAACGCGCCGCCGCGATCGATGACCACGGCCTGAACCTGGCCCTGGGGCGTGACCACGACGTCGGAGACCTCGCCCACGTCCTCACCCTGCTGGTTGGTCAGCGTCTTGCCGATCAGGTTGTCGGCGCTGGCCGCGATCTGGGCCTGCGGCCCGCCGCCCGCGCCCTGGCCGATCTGCTGCTGAAGGTTTTGCGCGCTTTGCGCGACCTGTTGGATCTGCTGCTGGGCCTGTTGCGGGTCCTGCTGAAGCTGCTGCTGGGCCTGCTGGATCTGCTGCTCCAACTGCTGGATCTGCTGCTGCGCCTGCTGGCCGGCCGGGCTTTGCCGCAACTGCTGAACCGCCTGCTGCAACTGGTCCAAAGCCTGGCGCGCCTGCGGCTGTAGCTGCTGCGCCTGACCGGGATTCTGCTGCATCTGCTGGCTGACCTGCTGCAACTGCTGCTGCGCCTGCGACAATTGCTGCCCGGCCTGCTGCCCCTGCCGCATCATCGGCCCGCCGTGCGGCTGCGGCTGGGTCTGCGTGGTCGGCGGTCCGGCCTGTGGCAGGGGCTGGGCCTGTGGGTCCTGCTGCTGGGCGGCCACGCCGCCGGCGGCCAGCGTCAGGGCGGCGACCAGCGCCGCTCCGAATGGTTTCAGCATGTTTCCTCCTGGTGACTGAACGTTCAACTGGGGAAACGCGCGTTGGGCCGTGTGGTTCCCGCGCTCTTCGCGTGGCATGATGCGCATCCGAATTTCGGCCGGA
>JADFZP010000424.1 GCA_015232485.1 Alphaproteobacteria bacterium | reverse complement strand
GGCCGCGTGCCGCGCCGTCGCCGGCCGCATCGCCGAGCGACTCGACGCCAGCCCCGAGGAGTTGGGGCGCAGCCTGGACGGCGTCGAACGCCCGCCGGCCGACGAGATCGAGCGCCGCCTGACCCGCCTGACCGCCGAGCGCGAGGGCATGGGGCCGGTCAATCTGCGCGCCGAGATCGAAGTCGCCGAGATGGAGACCCAGATCAACACCCTGACCGCCGAGCGCGATGACCTGACCGCCGCCATCGCCCGGCTGCGCCAGGGCATCTCGCAGCTCGAACGCGAAGGGCGCGAGCGGCTGCTGGCCTCGTTCCGCGAGGTCGACCGCCATTTCCGCGACCTGTTCGCGCGGCTGTTCGGCGGCGGGCGCGCCCATCTGGCGCTGACCGAATCGGACGATCCGCTGGGCGCCGGGTTGGAAATCATGGCCAGCCCGCCGGGAAAGCGGCTACAAGTGCTGTCGCTGCTGTCGGGCGGCGAGCAGGCCCTGACCGCGTTGGCCCTGCTGTTCGCGGTGTTCATGACCAATCCGGCGCCGATCTGCGTGCTGGACGAGGTTGACGCGCCGCTCGACGACGCCAATGTCGATCGCTTCTGCGCCCTGGTCGAGGAAATCGCCCGCGCCTCGGCGACTCGCTTCCTGGTGGTGACCCACCACCGCATGACGATGGCCCGCATGGACCGTCTGTTCGGGGTCACGATGACCGAAAGAGGAGTGTCGCAACTCGTTTCGGTGGACTTGGCGGCGGCCGAGCGTATGAAAGAGACCGCCTGACGCGGCTTTTCATTAGCTATTTCAGATACTTGGGCCCAATCTTTCGGGCTTGACATGCTGCACCGCAAACCGTATCTTGCCCGCGCCTTTCGGCGGGACGGTCGAAAGGGGGGTCTGGTACCCACGATGGCAGAGGACGAGCGCAAGAGCCCACCTTCCCTTGACGATCTCGAATCCCGGCTGCGCGCGGCGCGCGCCCGCGAGGACGACGAGAAGGGGACGGAGCGGGCTCAGGGACGTGCGAACTCGGCCGGCATGGGGCTGGGCTTCCGGGTCGCCATCGAGTTGGTGGCGGGCGTCATGGTGGGCTTCGGTATAGGCTATGGCCTCGATCTGCTGTTCGGGACCTTGCCTTTGCTGATGGTCGTCTTCCTGTTCCTGGGTGCCGCGGCGGGCGTTCTGAACGTCTATCGCACGGCCAAGGGAATGGGCGAAGCCGTGGGGTTGGGCGAGGCCCAGCGCCGGATGCAGGAACGGACCAAGGACGGGTCCGATCAGTCGCGAGGAGATGGACGTGGCGAGCCCGGTTGAACAGTTCAAGATCAAGCCCATCATCCCGATCGAGATCGGGGGTATCGACATCTCCTTCACCAATTCGGCCCTGTTCATGGTCGTCAGCGTCGCGCTGATCACCGTGTTCCTGAGCTATGGCGTGCGCTCGCGCGCCATGGTGCCGGGACGCTGGCAGTCGATGGCCGAACTGTCCTACGAATTCGTGGCGAACATGATCCGTGACAATGTCGGCGCCGAGGGGCGCCGCTATTTCCCGTTCATCTTCGCTTTGTTCATGTTCGTGCTGTTCGGCAATTTGATCGGCATGATCCCGCTGACCTTCACCTATACCAGCCACATCATCGTCACCTTCGCGCTGGCCTTCGTGGTGTTCCTGGGGGTGACGGTGATCGGCTTCGCCCGCCACGGGCTGCACTTCTTCCGCTTCTTCTTTCCGCACGGCGCGCCGATCCTGACGGCGCCGATCCTGATCCCCATCGAGCTGATCTCGTATCTGTCGCGTCCCTTCAGCCTTGCCGTCCGACTGTTCGCCAACATGACGGTCGGCCACATCATTCTGAAGGTGATCGCCGGCTTCGTGGTCGCCATGGGCGTCGCGGGCGTGGTGCCGCTGGCCTTCCTGGCCGGCGTCACGGTGCTGGAATTCGGCATCGCCGTGTTGCAAGCCTACGTGTTCACGATTCTCTCCTGCATCTACCTGCACGACGCCATTCACATGCACTGAGCGCAGGCAGCCGGAGACGGGTGTCCAACCATTTTCGTCAGAAAGGGAAGTATCATGGAAGCTGATGCTGCTAAGTTGATCGGTGCCGGCCTGGCCGCCATCGGCATGATCGGTTCTGGTATCGGTGTGGGCAACATCTGGGCCAACCTGATCGCCACCGTCGGCCGCAATCCCGCCGCCAAAGCCAATGTCGAGCTGTATGGCTGGATCGGCTTCGCGGTGACCGAGGCCATCGCGCTGTTCGCCCTGGTCGTCGCGCTGATCCTGATCTTCGCCGCCTAAAGGGCGGACACCCGTTCCGGCAATCCGGCGGCCCTGGTGGCCGCCGGTTCCGTACCCTGTCAGGAAGCCGAGCGATGCCCCAGTTCGACCCGACCTTCTTTTCGCCGCAGCTATTCTGGCTGGCGGTCACCTTCATCGGGCTTTACGTGCTGATGGCGCGGGTTTCGATCCCCCGCATCGGCGCCGTGCTCGAAGAGCGTCAACGCAGGATCGACGAGAACCTGTCCAAGGCGGCGGCCCTCAAGGCCGACACCGACGCCGCGATCGAAGTCTATGAGCGGGCTTTGGCCGAATCGCGCGGCAAGGCCCAGGCGATGATCAAGGAAACGGTCGATCGCATGGCCCACGAGGCCGAGAACCGCCAACGGGAAGTCGGCGCCCGTCTGTCCGAGCAGATCAAGGCCGGCGAGGCCCGCATCGAGGCCGCCAAGGCCCAGGCCCTGGCCAGCGTCCGCGAAGTGGCCGCCGAAGTCGCCCGCGCCACCGTCGAACGCATCACCGGCCAGACCCCCGACGACGCCCGGTTGACCGAAGCCGTCGCCACCGCCATGGAGAAACGCTGATGTTCATCTCCACGGCCCTGGCCGCCGCCGCCGAGCACGCGCCCGACGCGGCGCACGCCCCCGGCGCCTTCTACACCGCCCCCGAATTCTGGGTGGCCATCGCCTTCCTGATGGTCGTCGCCTACGCCGCCAAGCCGGTCGGCAAAGGCATCGCCGCCGCCCTCGACACCCGCGCCGCCAAGATCAAGGCGCGCATGGACGAGGCCGAGCGCCTGCGCAAAGAGGCGCAGGACCTGCTCGCCACCTACCAGCGCAAGCAGCGCGAGGCGATGCAGGAGGCGGAGGACATCGTCAACCACGCCCGCGCCGAAGTCGAACGCGTCGCCGCCCAAGCGGCCGCCGATCTCGAAGCCTCGCTGGCGCGTCGAGAGAAGCAGGCCCTGGACCGCATCGCCCACGCCGAAACCCAGGCCCGCAAGGAAGTCCAGGACGCCGCGGTCGACATCGCCATCGCCGCCGCCCGCCGCGTCATCGCCGACAGCATGTCGCCCCAGCAATCCGCCCGCCTGATCGATCAGGCGCTGGACGAACTGCCGGGCAAGCTGCACTAGGGTTCGCTGAAGTCGAACGAAATCGGGCGCGGTTCCGCAAGGGTCCGCGCCCTTTTTTCACGCCGCGCCAGTGCACCGACGCCAACGAAAGGTTCACTTTGTCCCCTTTTCCGTCATGGCCGGACTTGATCCGGCCATCCACGCGGGATGCCCGTGTCAAGCACGG